>JANQKH010000259.1 GCA_028281215.1 Phycisphaeraceae bacterium
GCGACGTATTCCGCCCTGCTCCGAAGGGATTGTCCATGCTCCGACTCGCACTTGCTGTTTCACTTGGATTGATGTTGATCGATGGTATCGACGCCGCGCATGCGGCGAAGAACAACCGCGACAACCAGCGCGCGATTAACGCCATCAACAAAAAGATCAGTGACATCAAACGGGAAATGTCGCAACTCGACAAAGCGATCGACGCACGGATGAAGGAATTGAAGGAGGAGGCGCCGAAGAAGGTGGATCCCGTGCTTAAAGCGCTCAAGGACGCGGAAACCATGGAAGCAAAGGCGAAGAAGGAAATGCTCGACCGCATGGAAGTGCTGCGCGCCACCGAGCGTGATCTGGAAACCGTGACCAAGTCGATGCAGACCGGCACGTCCAGTTCGCCGGCGTTTCGTCAGGCGGAGATTGGCGTTGCCCAGGCCGAAGATACACTTGAAGCGATCGAAAGCGACCTCGAACGCGCACTGCGATCGGCTGCGACGTATCAGTCAGCCAAGAAACGCGTCGCGTCGGCAAAACTCCGCGTGGAGATCCAGGAGTCGCGCAGCCGTGACGGCGACGGCAGACCGGCGGACCTTATTCAGGCCACCAATGATCTGCTCGTCGCCGAGTCGCGATTGAAACAGTTGAAAGAGAACCACTTCGGTAAGAATGAGAAATACACGGCCGCGAAGAAAAATCTCGTCGACGCCAACAAGAAACTGAGCGCTGCGAGGGCTGATGCGGCAAGCAAGCTACGTGACAAACCGGAGTTCGTGGCCGCGGAAGATAAGGTCAAAGCGGCGCGGGCGGCATTCGTCGAAGCAAATACCGCTCTTCGCACCGCCTCGAGCGAAAAATACAAGCACAAATCCCAGATCGCCCGCATGAAAGCGGAAGTTAAAAAGTTTGCCCGCGAAACGGACGGACTGATCGGCCGCCGTAACTTTTTGAAAAATGAACTGGCCAAACAGGAGCGATACAAACGCAACCTCAGCCGACGACGGTGAGGAGCGGGAGCCTGGGACCAGGGGTGCAGTCACACAACCTTCGCCGTACTGAATGGATCACCGGCAATGCCTGTGGCGCGCAAATCCTTTGCCAGAGGCATCCACGAGTTGTTTACTACTGTGAAGAACGTCGGGCGCCCCCGACAGACAACATGATGCATTCCTATCGTCATTCCTGCGGAAGCAAGAAGCCATAGGTTGTCGCCGCGCCGAGTTATGGAACGTGGTGCATAATGTTGAGAGCCGGGGCTAAAAATCGTATTGAAGTGTGATCTGAATCACGGAATCGCCGTGACGGAGCCGATGGTGGATTCGCCGGTGATGGCATCGAGGGTGATGGTGATTTGGTTGCCGCCGGCGCGGATTTCGATGGTGGCGTTTTCGGTTTGATCAAGTTGGCCGTACTGCCTGAATCCAAGAATGTCATCGCCGTCGGCGCTGATGGTTCCGAATGAGACGGCCGACAGTGCGTGGGCGCGGTTACTGCCCCACCTCACTTCGTAATTGCCTTTGGTGACCGGATTGATAATCGGCGTAGCGGTGTCGGACATCGCGGCGATGTAATACCTTCCGTTGGCGGTGTCGAAGACCATCGCACGGGGGTCATCGCTGTGGGAAATCGATTCCACCTGCGCGAAGGCAAGGTCGGCCACGAGCAACTCCGCCGCTTTGGTGAGTTGGGTTTGTGTCGTGTCACCCAATGTGGGGATCACGACCGCCGAGGCGATACCGACCACGATCACGGTGGCCATCACTTCGACGTAACTGAACGCGCGGGATACATAAACGACTGGTTTCACATCAGATCCATCGGCTGATTCATTCCTGAAATTGCATGTCCGGATTCGCGCCACCCTGCGGTTTATCACAGGTGCGCTTGAAACTGTAACGGTTGTACGGCCTGCGCGTGACCCAATTGACTGAGCGACACCACTTGATGGAGTCGTCATTCACCTCGGTTCGACGGATATCCGTTGTTTATGAAGAGGGTCGCGCCGCATTGCGCAGCCGCTCCACCAGGGAACCAGCCCCAGAACCATTGAGGCAGACGAAAACAATGACAGGCAGGCGAACCAACCGACGAATTGGCGGTTTCACGATGGCGGAAGTGTTGATCGCCTCCAGTGTGCTGTCGATTGCCGTGCTGGCAATCGTTGACGCGGTGACCACGGGCCAGCAAACCACCTACCAAGCGATGCACGACCTGCGCGGGATGGCGCTGGCCGAAGCGCTGATGGAAGAGATTCAGGCCATGCCGTACGACGACCCGGACGGCGGCGAAGAAGTACTCGGCCCGGAAACCGGTGAGACCAGTCGTGCCCTGTTTGATAACGCCGACGACTATGACAGCTATACCGAAGAGGTCGGCGCGACCAAAGACGCCGCCGGCGCAGACTATCCCGATCTGTATGCCAAGTTCGGCCGGTCGGTCACCACCACGTACGAAAACATCAACGTCACTGAATTCGGCGGCGATCAGGCGGGACTGACCATCACCGTCACGGTGACGGACAACCGGGGCCAACAGTGGACGATCACCCGCTTCATGCGTGAACCGAGCAGCTAATCCGAACAGTCAACAAGAAGAGGCTAAACGTGATGCAACGGCAACGACAGTTTGAGGCTCCACGGAATCGGCGTCGCCGCGGCTTGACGCTGCTGGAACTGCTGCTGGCGATGGCTGGTACCGGCATGGTTGCCGTCGCCGTCAGTTCCATGCTGTTCACCGTCAGCCACGGCACGTCGAGCAAGACAGACATGCGCAAAATCGTGGTTCGCCAGAAGACACTCGGCTCGCGCATCACGGCCGCGATCCGTGAATCGAAAATGGTGCTCGAATCCGACACCGACCTGCTGATCCTGTGGGTCAACGACGAAAACGAAAACGATCAGCCGGAGTTGGCGGAACTTCGCCGCATCGAACGCAGCAGTGTGACCAATTCGGTGATCAGTTACCGCTCGCCGGACGACATCGCGGACGAAGACAACACGCAGTTTGATCTGGCGACGACGGATTTCGCGGCCGAGACCGACGCAGTGAAAGCGACATCGGTGATGCCGGCCGAGCGCTGGGGGTTGGACGTTGCCAACTGGGCGATTTCACTGAATGACGCCGACCCGCAAGCGGCAACGCTGGTCAGCTACCAGGTCACATTGACCACCGGCGGCATGAGCGACACGCATGTCGCCGCGGCCGCGCTTCGCAACACACAATAAAACGCGCAAGACCCCATGAAGTACGAATGCGTTACTCACGGCGTCACTCCGTTCGAGAAAGAGAAAGAACATGAACCACGTGACCCCTCGACACATCGTCAATCGTCACCACCCGCGCGGTGTCGCACTGGTGCTTGTGCTGTTCGCTGTCGCCACCGCATTCATTCTGGCTTTGGCGTTCATGAACGCCCAGGCGACCAACTCCGGCATCGCCCGCAACGCGACCAACCAGGCCAACGCACGCCACATCGCGGAATCCGCGGTCGGCATCGCCGTGGAAATGATTCGCAACAACAGTAACTTCCGTAATGAATTCACCAACGGTGATTGGGTCACCAACCACAGCTTCGCCGGCGGCACGTTCACCATCACCGGCGAAGACGGCATCGACACCGACGGCGACGGT
>JANQKH010000382.1 GCA_028281215.1 Phycisphaeraceae bacterium
CGGCGCGAAAATCGCAGGCGGCTCAGGTGTGATGTCCAATGTGCCGGCGGGCGAATTGTGGGCCGGCTCCCCCGCCCGCGAACGCAAACTCGCCGCCCGGGAATACGCCGCCATCCGCAAACTGCCCGACGCTCTGAAACAGATGCGAAAGAAATGAAAAGCGGTCACGAACCACTCATTGATTCGCCCGGTAATACCCAACCTGCCGTCTTGCTGTCGTTGATCTATAATTTGGCCGATGCTTAACGTGCCGATTGTGCCGTATGCACCGGCGGACCGTCGTCACCGCCTCTTCACACGGACCTCATGGAACGCCAACACACCATCGCGAACTCCGTCAGCATCGCCGGGCTCGGCCTGTTTTCCGGCAAGCCGGCCACGTTGACGTTCAAACCCGCGCCGGAGAACCATGGCGTCGTATTCGTCCGCACCGACCTGAACGACACCCACATCCCGGCACTGGTCACGCATGTGGTTCGGCGCGATCGTCGCACTGCGATCCAAAGTGGCGACGCGGCGATCGACACCTGTGAACACTGCATGAGCGCCATCGCTGGGCTCAACATCGACAACCTGTTGATCGAAATCGACGGCCCGGAAGTGCCCGGTCTCGACGGTTCGGCTCAACCGTTCATGGAAGCTCTACAGAACGCCGGCCGAGTGGAGCAGGACGCCAAACGTTTCCGCCTGAAGATCGAGGAACCGGTCGTGGTCCGCAGCGGCGATGCGATGGTGATGGCCGTGCCCTCCGACGAGCCGGGCATGCAGGTGGTGTACGACCTCGACTATGGCGACGGCACAACCATAGGCCGGCAACTTCGCTCATTCAGCCTGCGCAATGGCGACTATGGTCACGAGATTGCGCCGGCGCGCACCTTCGTGCTTGAAGAAGAAGCCCAAGCGCTCAAAGCCGCCGGCATCGGCACGCACCTGTCCGAAGATGAAGTGCTGGTTATCGGCAACCAAGGCCCGATGGGCGCCAACCGTTTCCGTTACGCCGACGAACCGGTGCGTCACAAGATTGTCGACCTGATCGGCGACCTGTTTCTGTTGGGCGCGCCAATCCAGGGCCGCGTCATCGCGTTCAAGTCCGGCCACGCTTTGAATCACGAACTCGTGCGCGAGTTGATGAAAACGCGCAAGAGCAAAGTGCATGAAGAGATGGCCAAGACCGCCGTCGTTGCCGACATCCGCAAACTCGCCCGCATTCTGCCGCACCGGTATCCGATGTTGCTGGTTGACCGCGTGATCGAAATCGATGGCAACCGCCGCGCGGTCGGCATCAAGAACGTCACCATCAACGAACCTTTTTTTCAGGGCCATTACCCCGGTACGCCGATCATGCCAGGCGTGCTCGTCGTCGAAGCGATGGCGCAACTCAGCGGCGTGCTCATCGGGCAAAGCCTCGAACACACCGGCAAACTCGCGGTGCTGCTGAGTCTCGACCGCGTGAAGTTGCGCAAGCCGGTCACACCGGGCGACCAGTTGATCCTTGAAGCCGAATCGATCCGTGTCCGCCCCCGCATCGCTCACATGCGCTGCCAGGCCTTCATCGGCGAAGCCCTCGCCGCCGAGGCGGAAGTGAAGTTCATGCTGGTCGATGATGATGAGCAGGAGTGAGATGGGCTGGCAGTGATTGCAAAGAATGACAGATCGCTTGTCCTGTCAGGCCCGCGCGCAATAAAATAAACCGAACTGGATCAACAGGATTCCACATGGAACACGTCAACATCCCCATCCCGGACGGCCTGGACGAGGCGCAAAAGCATGACTTGATCGGCTGGCTTTCCATGAAAGCGGCTGAAGCGTCACCCGATCACCTGCCATGTGAAGATGACCAGGCCTGGCAGGCGAAGACCACGGAAGCCATCCAAAAAGGCATGGATGAGATCGACGCCGGCCAAGGCATCGATGCCCGGCAATCCATGCGTGACCTGGCTGCTGAATTGGGTATCCATTTGAAGTCATGATCTATCGCGTGATTTACGGACCAACTTTTCGGGATCACTTGCGAGGTCACATTCAATACTTGTGTTCCAAACATGTCTCGCAACCCACGATCGATGGGTGGTACAACCGATTGTTTGATCTGATAGACAGTTTGGACGTCTGGCCGCGCCGATTCCCGATTGACGAACAGCAATCCGCCGCGACAGGTCGTGAAATTCGAAAGTTCAACGTCGGCCACTACCTGATTTACTACCACGTCGATGACAATGCACAGGTTATCCAACTCGTTGCTTTCCGACATGGTGCACAGACGAGGCCGTCGGATTTTGTTGCGGGTGACGAATAAATCGGCAAACAATGTGCAAGTCGAGGTCTTGTGGGTCGATCACCGATCGGTAATCAACAGGGGCGGGGTTACAAATCCGTTGCGCCCGAAACAAACCGCCAATCTTCTTATTATTTCCTGAATCCCTCAATGTAACACCAAACGAACCTTCGCCTGCGCGATGCGTCTAACGGAGCGAGCCCGCTTCGCGGTAAAATGGAATGGTTATGTTCGATTCACCAAGGCTACACATCCTCGGATTGGTTCTGATGGCGTGTGGGTGTCATATCGCCCGTGCAGAATCGCAGTCGGCGAGCGGCGCGGCATGCGTCGCAGCGGGTTCGTTTTTTGCCGACGAAGTCTGGGCCAAGGTGGGTGGGCAAACCTGTTTGAAGTGTCATCACGCCAACGGCGACGCCGCGGAGAGTCGGTTTATTTTGGAACCGACGCTGCATGACTCGGCCGCGCTGCTGCGCAATCACAAGGCGTTTGTGAAGATGGCCAAGGCGCAGAAGGACGGTAAGCCGCGCATGCTGTTGAAGGTCACCAACCAGATCGAGCATGAAGGCGGCGTCGTACTCAAATCCAACGCCACGGGCTATCGCATTCTGAAAACGTTCGTCGAACGCGTGCAACGCGACACCAAACCCAAATCTGATTCAACCGATAAGCCGGCCTACCTTTCGCCGCCCTTCTTCGACGGCGTGGAGATGATCAGCCCGCGGCGACTGCTTCGGCGGACCACGCTTCCGCTTGCCGGCCGGCTGCCCACCGACAAAGAACAGGCCGCCGTCGACAAGCATGGGCTCGACGCAATGGACGTCATCCTCGATCAACTATTGAAAGAGGACGCGTTTTACGTGCGGTTGAAGGAAGCCTTCAACGACATCTTTCTCACGTCCTTTCCCGGCAACGACACCGAAGTGTACGCGTGGGAGCATTTCCCGAATCGGCTGTGGTATCAGAAACATGACCTGAGCACGATTCCTGGCAGCGGCACTGACCAGCGGGCAAGATGGCATCTGGCGGACGTCTATCGGCAAACCATCAAGCGCGAGCCGCTCGAGTTGATTGAATACATCGTCCGCCACGATCGGCCGTTCACGGAAATCGTCACCGCCGACTACATCATGGTTTCACCTTACACCGCGCGTGGTTACGGCGTATTCGACAAGGTCCGCAAGCA
>JANQKH010000302.1 GCA_028281215.1 Phycisphaeraceae bacterium
CGCCATTCTCGTCACCCACGATCAGGAAGAGGCGCTCTCCTTCGGCGACCGCATCGCCGTGATGAACAACGGCAAGATCATTCAACTCGGCAAACCCAACGAAGTGTACGAACGGCCGACGTCACCCTTCGCCGCGACGTTTCTCGGCCGCACCAACCTGTTGCAACTCGATGCCGCCGGCCACGAAGCCGCCTCCCCGTTCGGCCGGCTCCAACTCGACCGTCCCGTGCAAGGCGCCGTGACGGTCTCCATCCGCCCCGAACATCTGCGCATCACCGACCCCCATCACGAAGGCTGCAAGGGCAAAGTGGTAAGCCGTGAATACAAGGGGCACGACCTGACCTATCGCGTGCAGGTTGATGACCAAATGTTCATTGTGCAAACCAACTACCGCTGCACCTTCCAACCCGGCGACCGCGTCTGCGTCCAAGCGCCGGAGAAAGCGGTGGTGGTGCAGAATGGCCAGAATTCATCCGGGTGATCAGAAGGTATTTGCGATTGACAATGAGTGCCATGGTTGGCTTCATATGTCTGTCCTGCGACCATCGCTTCCATATTGACAGTTCGGTTTTAATTTGGTATGCTGGCGGACCATGTCTGACCGGATGGGACATCCTCAGTTGCCGTCTGCGCGGTGCACGCCGCGCGGGAAATCAAAGCACCATGCCGGGAGCGTGACACCACCGGTTGTTGTCATGGCCAGCCTGAACCGATCGCGCGATGGCGATGGACTTGTGCCGCAACGCATTTGGCCGACGACATCCGTGCGCGCCAAGACCCTTAAATCGTGTCCGGCGGACATCGGCCGGACATGTCCGGACACAAAAACGGACATGGGAATCGGCGTTTTTAGCTCGGAATCGAGGGGTCCATGTCCGCCGGACATGGGCGGACATCGAGTCCAATCGATGCAAAGCAAGCTGATTCAAAGGGTTAAGTGTAATTATGAGGCTCAGGGGGAACCCCCCGATGTCCGGACATGCATGTCTGTGCGCGCCCGGATGAGTATGTTGGTGCGCGGGGTGCGAATTGTGCTCGGTTCGCTATTGGATTGTCTGAAACCGGTGGGTGTGATTGGTCAATTCAGGGTGTCTGCACCGGTATTCGACCGGGCTATCAAGGAATGGTTTCCATGCGGATTTTCATTATGTTCTCTGTGTTGGCGTGTTGGCTGGTTGCTCCGGTTGCGGTGGCTGACGACTGGCATCAATGGCGGGGCAAAGATCGCAATGGGGTGGCGTTGAGCAGTCCGCCTCTGGCGTCCCTATGGTCGGCGTCGGGTCCAAAGTTGGCGTGGGAAAGTCAGCCGATTGCGGGAAAAGGGTTTGGCAGCCTCGCGATCGCGGGCGGTCGGGTCTATTTGTATGTCAACGATCAGCGAGATGAACCGATCGCCTCGCGAACGGTCACGGAGCAGACGTTGCGAAAGTTGGGTTGGGATCGGCGTATGCCGCCGGCTGACATCCTTGCGAAAGTGGAGGCCGAACGGGTCAGTCGCAAACAGCGTCGCCTGCGCGGCAAGGACCGTCGCGAATGGGCCGAGCAATGGGTGGAGGACAACCTCAGCGCCGAAGATCAAAAGCAATACCGCAATTTCATTCGCAAGCGATTGGAAGAAGGCGAGTTCGCCGTGGCGCTGGACGTGTATGCAAAATTGGAATCGGTCCGGGATAAGAAGTTTGAGTCCGTCGATGCATTGGAAGAATGGTTCACGGCGCAGAAGTTTGATTTCCCGCTCCAGGAGCGCATCAGCAAATCGATCATTGACTCGAAGACCCAGGCGGATGACCGCGTGTGGTGCCTTGATGCCGCGACGGGCAAGCCGCTGTGGAATCGCAAGTTTGAAGCGTCACCATCGGATCGGGATGCTTCGAGCACTCCCTGCATTGTGGGCAACCAGTTGTTTGTCGTGACCACGAAGCAGGTGTTGTGCCTGCGGGCGGACACGGGCGAACCGATCTGGCAGGCGGCGATCAAGGGCAACGGCGCGCCTTCTTCCTTCGTGGTGCATGAAAACAAAGCGATTGTGCTTGCCCAGCAACTCACCGCGTTCGATGTGAAAACCGGCGACGTCATCTGGACACAGGAGCAGGTGCAGGGCAACCGTAGCTCGCCGGTAATCTGGTCCCACGGCAACCGTCAATTCGTACTTTGCGGCACCAAGAAAAACAAGATCGCGTGCGTGGATGCAAATACCGGCGACCTGAAATGGGAAGTGGACGGCGGCGGTTACGCCACGTGCGCGATCGAAGGCGATGTGCTGGTGTCGAACAGCCGAGCGAAGGAGGCGGGCGTGTTTGCATATCGCCTTTCTCCGGACGGAGCGACGAAACTATGGCAGGAACCGATCAAGGTTGAGGGCATGGTCAGTCCGGTGATTTACGAAGGGCATGTATACGTGGTCAGTTCAGAGGCCGTCTGTTTGAGCCTGAAGACGGGCGAGGTGGTTTGGCGGGGCAAGGGCGGGAACCGGATCAGTTCGCCTTTGATCGCCGACGGCAAACTGTTCGGCATGCTCAACGGTACACGGCTGG
>JANQKH010000319.1 GCA_028281215.1 Phycisphaeraceae bacterium
GATGAAATTGCAAAATCGCTCGTGACGATCTGATCGCCGGCCGGTCCGGTCAGGATGCCGGTCGAAAGTGTCGACACGAGACTGATCACCGACGTCTTCAAACGAATCGGCGGCGCTTCACCTTCCGGTCGAAGAACGCCCGCTTCCTCCAGTGATGCGAGGAAGGCGTCGACCCAGATTCCCTCGTTGGACGCCAGCACGATCAGCGACTCCGGTGCGTCGGGATCGGCAAGGATGGCGTCGCGCAAGGTTAACGCGTCTGCCGTCTGCATGGCGATGAATTCATCGCGCGTCAACACGGTCGCTGCGGCGGTAATCGGGAACTGGAACGCGACCTTGAAGGGGTCCAGGTTTTCCAGCGCCGCCGACCGATCCTGAGCCGCGAAGAAGATGGTCGCCAAACCGGGGAACACGTCATCCAGCGCTTCCGGTCCCGCGTCCAACACGCCCTCAGCAGCGAGGTCGGGGAAGATGGCGTAGAGTTTGTCGCGCAGTTCTTCAAACGAGCTGTCCAATGCTTCGACGAACCCGGGATAAATTTGCGTGGTGAACGTTTGACCGATCACGCCGCGCGTGGGCAGGTCGAACACGTAACCCGGCGCTTGATTCGAGCCGTCGGTGTTCAACGTGGGAATGATGCTTGCATAGGGCACGTCGTCCCGCGCATTGTCCGGTTGCCCACCGAGATTGGTTTCAAACACGATGTACGGCAGGCCGAAGAACTCACCGTTCAAGCCCATTTCCGGTACGCCGTAAGTGAAGTACGTGTACGGCGTATCAATATTAGTCGTGCTCAACACAGAGAAGCCGTACGTGCCGGTGCTGCCCACCTGCAACACACTGGGGCCGCCAAGGCCGACGGTCACATCCGGTTCGATAAACCGCTCAACCTGATAGCGGTAAGGCTCGATCGCTTCTTCACCATCAGGATTGGTGACCTTCACGTCGTAAAGACCAAGCGGCAGATCCTCAAACGAGAAGATCGCGACGATCTTCGTGCTGTCGACCACCAACTGACGGACCGGCAACACCTCGGCAATGCCCGGCCGCACGAACTTGACGATGGCGTTCTCATCAAACTGCGCGCCGTGGATGGTGGTGGTGACGAAATCGCGGTCGCCGCCGATGTCGGTTGTCACGTCCGTGATGATCAACGGCAGAGCTTCGGCGGTGATGGTCACGTCGGCGCTGCCGCCGGGTTCATTGTGTCCTCGAACAAGAATGAAGTAGGAGCCGATCTCCGTGTTCGGAATAAGCACGACCTGGTCCGACTCCACGCCGCCAAGTCCGGTGATATCAAACCCGAACGGTGTAGGCACTTCGTCGAAGCTGATGAAGATTTCGTGGGCCGACTTGTCCGCACCATCGACTTCCACACGGACCGTTTGTCCGAGGCCGACCGGTAGTTCAAAGATGCGGTCCTGCCCGCTCTTGAAGTTGACGGTCTTAGGCACACCCAGTTGCAACTGATCCACCGTCAGGTTGATCGTGTCGGTCGATGGTGTCTGGTTGTTCAACTCATTGGCCGAATCAAAGTCGCCCTCGCGCAGTTCATTGAAGATGTCGCCGCGCACGATGATGCGGTAATCACCGGGAGCCACAGGCGGGATGAATGCGTCCAGCGAAAGCGTGTAGGTTTCACCAGGTTGAAGCGTGCCGGTGAATGTCGCGCGACCGAGTGCCCGGTCATTGATATCCCAGACGTTGTCCGTCGAAAGGTAAGCCGTATCCGACCACTGTCCCGAAGCCGGCACCGCATCGTCGGCATTGACGCCGGTCCATGAAATGGTGATGGGCTCGCCGGACTGACCGTTGAGTGGGATCACCACGTCGGTGATTTGAAGGTCGGTCGGCGGCGGCTCGTTGATCACCACGGGCTGCGCGCCGAAGGTGGTGTTGTTGCGTTCAAAATCGCCCTCAAACACGTCGCCGCGCGGCGTGCGGAAGCTGCGAATCGGATCGGTCACCACGCCGACAAAGAACGGGCCGATTAGGTCGTTCGGCGCCCGCACCGTCACGGTCACGTCGATGAACTCATCGGTGTTCAGCACAATGTCGTGCTCTTCGGCGATGAGGAACCGGTCGGCATTCAGGTCGAGCACGGTGTCGCGAGAGAAATAGATCAGGTCGACAAACTGTGACTGATCCGCCGGAATGATGCCGCCGGTATTTGTCACGCGGTACGTGATGTCGAAGAATTGTCCCGCCGTCACCTGCACCGGCGTCGAGAGAATTTCAGCCTGCAAGTCCGGCGGCGGCGCGAGCACCACATCCAACGCCGCGCTGGTGATGTTGTTGTTTTCCTTGTCGAATTCCTTCACGCGAGTTGGTTTGGGTCGGCCGAAGAAATCACGTTCAAAATCCAAGCCCTCGTTGGCGAAACCCTCACCTCGCTCACGAATGTTGGAGTCGGTCATGACCAACACAAAGAAGGAGCCTTCAATGCTGTTGGGCAATTGGGCTTGAAGCGTTCTCGTGTAGGAAGCGCCACTGGCCAGCGGTTCGGTGGTGGCGAAGTCACCGAGGAAGATGTCGCCGAAATCGAGCGACGCGTCGCGTGACAAGTACGCTCGATCGATCCAGAAAGCTTCGCGTGTTTCGCGGTTGCCTTCGTTGGTGGTCGTCCACTCGATATCGATCGTGCCGCCTGACGTTTGCGGTGTCACCGGCACCACGATATTGCTGACCTGCAAGTCCGGCTCGAAGAACGTCACATCGATCGGCGTGACGCTCCGGTTGTTGGATAAATCGTCTTCAAGTGCGGACGCGCGGTACTGTTTAAGCACGTCGACGTTTCGGCCGCCTAACGGTCCGAGTTTGCCCTCCGCGTTGGTCCTCACATAGATGAAGAACTCACCGTCGATACCGCGCGGCAGCGTAATCGTCGCGGACTGCGTATAACTTTCACCAACGCCCAACTGCACGCTGTGGTCGTAAGCGACGTTTGCCACGCGGGAGGCCCGGCCTGGAATGAATTCCGGGTCGGGTGAGAAAAAGACGTGATCAGCCCAATACTGGGTGTCGATCCAGACCGCGTGGTCGCCGACGTTTTGCACCGTCCATTCAATCACAGATTGCTCGCCGGAGAAATTCACCACCGGCACAGTGATGTCCGTGACGATCAGGTCAGCGGGAATGGGTGTCACTGTCGCGGTCACGGCATCGCGGTTGTTCGTTTCATCTGATTCATTCAAACCGTTGCCGCGGTCAGTCACCACAATGAAGTGCGAGCCGACCGAATCCGGCGCGAGCAGGACGGTCAACTGCGCGTCATAACTTTCCTGTGAATCCAACACGTCGTTGTGCAAGACGTCGCCGAGTTCGCGGACGAAGGTGGCTTCCGCCAACGTGGGCGCGTTGGCCAGGAAGACCGTGTCCGTCCACCTGGGGCCACCCGTGGCGTTGAACGAATCGTTGCGGACGGTCCAGTCGATCGTCACCGTGTCGCCGCCCTGCAACACGTTGGATGATGCCG
>JANQKH010000323.1 GCA_028281215.1 Phycisphaeraceae bacterium
TCGATGCGCGACGGACAGACCATGGCGTCCACGCGTTGGTGCAGTTGCGAAACGTCGTGGAGGAAACCCAGCCATTCGATGTTCGCCGCCATGCCGACGCGTTCGGCCAGTTGTTGCAGTTCGGTTTGATACGCGCCGCCGGTCTGTGTGTCTTCACCGGCGACAAGCAAGTGCGGTCGGTGGTCGGCGTCAAGTTGCCCCATTGCTTCAATGACCAGGTCGAGGCCTTTCGATTCAATCAACTGACCGGCGAAGCCGAGGGTGAGCGGGCCGTCGCGCTGTGGCGATGGGTTTGGCGCCGTGTCGCCGTCGCTCATTTCCGCCGGCCAATCGACCGCGTCGGCCATGATTTCAAACTGAGTTGCCGAAAGCGACGTGCCCGCCACGTCGCCGATTTGATCGCGAATCCACTGGCTGATGCAGATCACCGATTCGGCGCCGCAGCGCGCCCACCAGGCAAAAGCCGGCGCGTCGATTACCCAGCGCACGTGAATCACGCGCGGGATTTGCAACTTGTCGCCGAGCACGCTCATCGCCTGGCAACTCGGCACATCGTTGGCGTGCATGACGTCGGGCTTGAACTGTTGAATTACCTTTTTGAGTCCGCGTGACGATCGCCACCATTGCAAAAGGGTCTTCCCGCTGCGCTGCGCGAGCGGCACGATCGCAGTGGGCACGTTGATCGACGCAGCAATCGACACCATGTCCGTTTCGCAACCGAGCACAAGGTGCGGTTCAACCTTCGTGCGATCGAGGTGACGCAGAACAGACGCCAACGCGCGCTCGGCGCCGCTGACAAACGGCGCGCGGGCGATGTACAGCACACGCATTGGCCGATCAGACTGACCAGTCTGCTCGTTCACGCGGACGCTCCCGATCGGCCGAGCATGCGGTCCACGCCGTCCTTGATGCGGTACATCCACGCCGGTCGTGACGCTTTGCGATACAGGTCGGCAAAGCGATCGTCCGATACGTCCAGTTCGCCAGCCAGGTCGCACAACTCCTGGCTGATTTTCAACTGTCGCTGCCAGAACGCCGACTCGGCTCGGCCGAAAAGAAAGGTCCGTACACGTTCACGAATATCAGCTTCACTGACGCCGATCGATTCACCGTACCGTTCGATGAAATCCAGTTGTACACGGCAATGAAATCCGAATGCGCGCTTCAGGTTGCCCATCGCTCCGTGGGCGACGTGCATGCGGTACAGCGTCATTGGCTCCGGGACGTAAGCGAACTCACACAGCCGCGCCGAACGCAACATCAGATCGTAATCCTGCGAGTTGATCCACCTGGCATCAAACGGTTGGCCGTGCGCTTCGGCGGCAGCGACGGCGTCGACCACTGAACGTCGAATCATCACGCTGGAAAACAGCACGAGAAATTCATTGAGCAACGTGTCAAGGCAATCGCCGACACAGGGGTTATCCACGCGTTGCGGGCCATTATCAGTCAGTTCGCCTGCTTCGTTGACGTAACGAAACGATGTGTGCACCACGCCGACCTTATCGTTCGCTTGCAACAGCGCCAACTGCTTTTCGAGTTTCGCGGCGTCCCAGTAATCATCGCTGTCGAGAAAGGCAATTGCCGGCGCGGTGGTGTGGGCAATGCCATAATTTCGCGCGGCCACGACGCCTTGTTTTTCAAGACGTGTGTAGCGAATCACCATTTTGCCAGTCTCGTCGCCGTGCTTGTCCAGGTAAGGTTGAATCGCCTCGTCGGTATTGTCCGTTGAACCATCATCGACGACTGCCACTTCGATGCGCCCGTTCATCGTTTGTGCAAGGATCGAATCCAACGCGACCGGCAACAGTGTCGCGCGGTTATACGTCGGTGTGATCACCGCGATGTCGAAATCGGATTGTGCGTGGGCATCTGTCATCAAGGACCGGCAATTATGCACGCTTCATCGCGTGCCAGAGTTTTGAGAAGTTGAAGATTGTTTTGAACTGCCCGGCAAACGCGGCGCCGGGGTTGAAGCGAATGGCGCCGGCAAACCAGTTGGCCAGCCCGGCGAAAACGCCGATCAGTGCGCTCTTGAAAACCCACTTCGGCACACGGCGGTCAGTCTTTTGCGGCGCGGTGGTGTCGTGAATGCCGCGGCAAACGATTTCGATGCTGGTCCAACCCTGCCGCCAGGCGAAACCGCGGGCGTACTTGCGGGTGATGCGCTCACGCGGCACCGGATGATGCACAATCGCATCAGCGACGTAAAACGCCCGGCCGCCACGGCTGACCAACGTGCGCATCATCAGTGAGTCATCTCCGCCTGTGCGTTTATCGCCGGCGTGACCGACGCTGGTGTCGAACAGCCCGACGCGTTGCAACGTCGCCAGGCGCAGCGCCAGATTCGCGCCGACAAATGTGCCGTCGCGCGCGCCGTCCCATTCGCGCGACACGTCGTCAAGCTGATAGCGCACGATCGTGTCGCCCAGGCTGGGGCAGCGTTCAGTGTTGAACCAACTCGGCCGATCCATATCCCACACGGGTTCGATGCGGCCGCCCCAGATGTCGATTTCCGGATGCGCCTTGATCGCCTGCCACATGCGGGCAAGCCAGCGCGGATCAAAGGTGACGTCATCATCAGTGAACAAAATCACCGGCGCCGCCGCGGCTTCAATCGCGTTGTTTCGCGCGTGCGAATGGCCGAGGTTGGCTTCATGACGGTAGCACACCGGCACCGCTTCACCATCCGCGCGGCGAAACTGGTCAGCCATCTGTTCCACCAGCGCCGCCACTGCGTCGTTGCCTTCGTTGTCGACCACGATCAACTCCCACGCGGCATCCACCGGTTCGCAATCGCGCAGTGACTCCAGCGTCTGCTTGAACAGATCAAAACGCTTGTAGGTGCAGATGGCGACGGTCAGGTCCATCAGGCTGCGCCCTCCACCGCCTGCTTGGATTCGTGCTTTCCGTGCCCGCGATCGAAACAATCCTTGATGCGGATCAGCCAATTCGGCCAGCGCGCTTTGCGGCGCCATTGTTCGATGTCGCTGTTGCGCAGGCCGGCTTCATCTGCGTAGGCAAGCAGTTCGCGAAACTCTTTCAATCGGCGGCGCCACCACAGACTTTCCAACTTGATCGCCAGGTGTTCCGCGAGCGCATCATCGATCTTCTGTTGGCCGACGGCTTGTAACTTGTCGGGGTGCGCGTCAAAAAAAGTTCGAATGGCTCGGTCGCGTTCACGGGTTTGTTCAACCGGTACGGCGCTCAGTTGGTTCGGATGGGCGCGGTAGTTGACCAGGTATTGGGGCACGAACGCGAACGTGCCGACGGCGCTGAGCCGCATGTACATGTCCTGATCGCAGGCGCGAATGTATTGCGGGTTGTAGCCGCCGATCTGATTGATCGCGTCGCGGCGGTACATCACCGAGGGGTGTCCCATGGCGACCGGTTCGATCAATTGAGCGCTGCACCAGCCGACTTTTCGCGCCGGACCGTCGTGCGGGATGCGGTCAGTCGTGCCGTCGGGGAACACTTTTGTGCCACCGGTGTGTACCAACACGCAATCTGGCCCGGCGTTTTTCGCTTCCGCGAGTTGCAACTCGAGTTTCTCCGGCTCCCACCAGTCGTCGGCGTCCAGGTTGGCGATCCACGTGGTTGTGGCGGCAGCGATGCCGACGTTGCGAGACGCGGCTTCGCCCTGGTTTTCCTGTTCGATGAGTTTGATTTCCACGCCCTCATCGCCGCGCTGCTGGGCGTATTGCCGGGCGACATCGCGGCTGTTATCGGTCGAACCGTCTTCGACGATGATGATCTGCGCCGGGCGACGGGTTTGCGCCATCGCGCTGTCGAGCGCTTGCACGAGATATTCCGCTGCGTTGTAGCAGGGAACGAGGACGGCGATGGTGGGTTCCTGGGCGGTGGTCATCATGCGATGCAACGGACTCGGCGAAGGCGGACGGTTTGGGCTTGCCGCTTGGGTGCATGTCGGCGTGTTTGCGTCGGCCGGTAATGTCCTTATCGTCATGTTCCGATTCGATTTTACCGATTGCCGGGTAATACGCAGACCTTGCCGATAAGGTTGGCGGGAATTGAGCCAAGGCGTGAAACAATCCCATTTCATGGACGCGGCGGTGGACACCCTATGAGGCTGAATGTGCTCATTGCGACCTGCCGCCGGCGGGATCTGATCAAGCGATTGCTCAGCAGCTTGGCGGCTTGCACATTGCCCGAATGCCTCGACCAGATTCATGTCATCGAAAACGGATCAAACGACGGCACGGAAACTATCTGCCGTGATTATTCGGACGTGCTGCCGATTGAATATGTGAATGAATCGAAGCCGGGCAAGTCGGCGGCTTACAACCGGGCGCTGCGCCGAATCGAATCGGGCATGGTGGTGTTCCTCGATGACGACGTGCGCGTCGAACCGACCCTGCTCACCGGATACGCCAATGCGGCGGAGCAGCACGGTCCAAAGGCCGTGTACGGCGGTGCGGTGATCAGTGAGTTTGAAGCCGAACCGCCCGCGTGGCTCGTGCCGGAACTGCCGCGCTCGGCGACGGGATGGGAGCCGGACGATCCGAACCACTTCGACGAATGGTTTCTGGGGCCGAACTACGGCGCCTTTGCGGAGACACTTCTCGACGCCGGCGGGTTTGACGAATCAATCGGCCCGGGCACATCCATGCACCTTGGTGATGAAATGGAAGTGCAACGCGTTCTGTACGAACAGGGTTGCGCGAAGGTGTACGTACCCGAAGCGAAGGTGCATCATCACGTGCCGGTGAATCGGTGCAACGCCGCGTTCGCCTTGAATCGCTTACGGCTGCAATCCTACGCGGCTGTGCTGGAGGAGAAGCCCGCTGTCGACGGGCAAACCATCAACGGCGCGCCATTGTGGCTTGTCAAACAGCGATTGATCAGTGGGTTCCGGTGTGGCCTGGCGTGCTTCGTGCCGTCGGCGAAGTCACGCTACTTCCTTCGCCGGCCTTGGTATCGCTGGACCGGCTACCTGCGCGGGTTGCGCGAGTTGGCGGACGAGGCGGAAAAGCCAAGCGCTTGAATTGATGATGTGTGGCGCCGCGCGCACCCCGCGTAGTGAGTTGGTGGGCAGTACCCGCCCTACATGAACTTTCAAGACCGCCAACGCTTCCCCTCACTCCATGGCTTCAAACTCCACGAACGCAAAGACGAAGTGCACGACCAACACGTAAAGCGTGCTCCATAAAATCGCCGAGGTGATGCCGCTGCTGACCGCGCGGCTGGAATACTTTGGTCGGGCGCCGCGGTAGTACGCGATCAGCGCGATGCCCATGCCGCACGCGAGCACTTTGAAAAACGTCCACCACGCCCCGTTGTAAAGCCATTGCCCGACCACATCCAGTTGCTTGTGAAAGTGTTGTTCCCAGAAGTAAGGCCCGCGCTGCGGGTAGGTCGCTGTGAAGACTACCAGACTCGTCCATTTCGACACCAGAAACGCGACGAAGACGAGGAACGGCGTGCCGATCATGAACGCGAAAAGGATGTTCGTCAGCAGGTAGCGTTTGGGGTGCACGCCGAAGGTGCGCAGC
>JANQKH010000388.1 GCA_028281215.1 Phycisphaeraceae bacterium
TCGATGCCGGTGTCGGTGACGTAATAGGGCGTCTGCCATTTGGTGCCTTGAGCAAGCAGGCTGGTCGAAACGAGTCGCTCGGCGATCGCTGTTTGCCACAGGAGCAAGCACGCAATGAAAGCTGAAGTGAATCGGTGCTTCATGGGTTTCCGATCCCCCTCCCTTTGAAGGAGGGGAGTCAAAGCACTTGTGCCTCAAGGCCCAAGCCTCAGGTCTCCGGTATTCCCGCCTCACACCTTCGGCAACTGATACTTGCCTCGCCGTTCGTAGTCCAACCAGCCGTTGGCTTCCTTGTCAGGCGTGCCGTCCGCATTCACGAACTGCCAGGCTTTCGGATCCCATCGTAGTCGGCGATTGTTCCAGTATGCGAGGTTGCCAAGGTGGCAGACGGTAACCGTACCCGCGCCAATTTCAATGTCCGCCGCCGGGCTCTTGCGCGTGCGGATGCAGTCGAGCCAATCCTGTTTGTGATTGCGTGACTTGAACGCTTCGGCATCATTCTCGGTGACCGGCTTTTCGTAAAGGTTTTCAGGCAGGCTCTTGATGCGGTTGCGATCGACTTCGATGATGCCCTTGTCACCGACGAAGGTGATGCCGCTCGGCCCGCCGTGCACCATGCGCACGCCGTTTTCGTAAACGTATGTGACGCCGCGGCCAGCCTTGGGATCGCTTGGCGGAATGATTTCGACCGGGCCGGAGCCATCCATGCCGAGGCCCCATTGGGCGATGTCAAAATGGTGGGCGCCGATGTCGGTCATCGAACCGCCGGAGTATTCGCGATAAGCCCGCCATGCGGGGAAATGATTGTGCATGCCGCGCGGGCTGAGCACGGAGTTGTAAGGTCGCTTGGGCGCAGGGCCGAGCCAGAGATCCCAGTCGAGGCCGGGCTCGATCTTTTCTTCTTTGAGGTCGCACCAGCGGCTCGGCCCACCGACGCCGACGGTCACCGTGCGCACCGTGCCGATGCGTCCGGCTCGGACATAAGCCGCCGCTTTGCGGAACCAGCCACGGAACTCATTGCGCTGCTGACTGCCGGTCTGGAAGACGCGCTTGTGCTTGCGCACCGCTTCGATGCATTTCTTCGCTTCATGAATCGTCAGCGTCAACGGCTTCTCGCAATACACATCCTTGCCGGACTGCACCGCTTCGATGATCTGGATCGCATGCCAATGGTCAGGCGTCGCGATCAGCACCGCATCGATGTCGTCGCGTTCAATGATCTTCCGGTAATCGCTGTACACGTCGATGCCGTTCTTGTCATTTCGGCCGAGGCGTTTGAGATGATCTTTGTATCGCTTGGCAAAGTGCTCGCGTCGTGTGGTGTCCACGTCACAGATCGCCATGACTTCAACGTCTTTGCTGTTCATGCAATAGCCAAAGTGGCCACCCATCTGCTTGCCCATGCCGATGAAGCCCATGCGGATGCGCTCGCTGGCGGGAGCACTCTTCGCGTCGCCGAGTGCGGAGGGATGCACGATCATCGGGGCGGCGATGGCGGCACTGGCGACGGCGGTGGATTGGATGAATTGGCGGCGAGTGGTTGCAGATTGTGAATATGGTGTGCTCATGTGTAACCTTCGTAGTGAGAAGTCATCTATTCTAACCTGCGGGAGTGCGCGATAAAACCATTGCCGGTTCACTGTGGAACGAGCCTTTGAAAGGAAAACTGTGAAACTCAGCGTGCCAATTGTCGTGGTTGCCTTGACTGCCTATTCGAGTGTCGTCATGGCTGCCGATTCAAAGGAAACAGCTTTGCTCAAGGCACGTACGCACGAATTACGTAAGGACATCGTTAAGGTAGGCGATGGTGTTTATGTTGCTGTCGGTTATTCGCCGGCGAATGTGGGGATGGTGATCGGAAGGGATGGTATCGTCATCATCGATACAGGGATGCAACCCTCGCACGCGAAAGTGATTCTTGATGCCTTCCGTAAAATCACAGACAAGCCGGTGAAAGCAGTGATCTACACGCACGGGCACGGTGATCACACGGGCGGAGCAGGCGTCTTCGTCAACGAGCGAAAAGGGGCGGTCGACGTTTGGGCTCGGTCCAATCTCAATGAAGAAGGCGATGCATTTAAGCGATCAGGTGTTACGATCAACCGGCTTCGAGGCGCTCGGCAGGGCGGATTCCTGCTTCCTCCGCACCAGAGAATCAACAACGGAATTGCTCCCGCGATTTACCCGAATCGAGACAGTGACCCTTTCGCAGGAGCGACCGGTGGTTTCGTGGCACCAAATCGGACTTTTGATGGCCCGCGCCGATCATTAACGTTAGCCGGCGAACGGATCGATCTGGTTGCAGCCCCGGGAGAGACAGCAGATCAACTTTACGTATGGTTGCCCAGAAAAAAGGTCGTCTTTACCGGTGATAACTTTTATCGCTCGTGGCCAAACCTATACGCCATCCGAGGAACAGCATACCGAGATGTACAGGCGTGGGCCGACAGTGTGGATGCGATCGTGCAACTCCGCCCGGCTTCAGTGGTACCCGGCCATACGCGGCCCATTGTTGGTGAGAAACAGTCGGTTGAGTTTTTGAGTGATTACCGGGACGCGGTGCGTTTTGTTTTTGAGAAGACGGTCGAAGGGATCAATAAAGGGATGACACCGGATCAGCTTGTTCACTATGTCAAGTTGCCGAAGCGACTCGCTGAGAAGGATCACTTGAAGGAGTATTACGGCAATGTCCAATGGGCGGTAAGGGCTATTTTCAACGGGCATCTCGGCTGGTTTGACGGCAACCCAACCAGTCTGTTCTCGCTTCCCCCGGCCGAAGAGGCTAAACGTATGGCGGATCTTGCCGGCGGCGCAGACAAGCTACTCGGTAAGGCTAAGGTTGCGTTGGAGGCGAAAGACTATCAATGGGCTGCCCAACTTGCGGATCATCTCATCGCACTAAACAAGGACGATCCTCAACCGAAGTTGATTAAGGCAGACGCCTTGACGGGATTGGCTCAGAACTTGCTGACGGCGACAGGTCGAAATTACTACTTGACTGTTGCGCAACAGTTGCGCCGTGGCGCGAAGTGAAAGAGCGGCGAATACCAACTCAGTTGATGTCTTTGGTATCAATACTCACTCACCGGCAAATGCTTGAACGGATCGCTCTTGTCCACACCACCATCGCTGGTGACG
>JANQKH010000400.1 GCA_028281215.1 Phycisphaeraceae bacterium
GAAGCGATCAACGAGCGCGATATGGTGCTCGTGCCCGTGGCGGACACGGCCGTCACCGATCCCTTCTACGAGCATCCAACGCTTTCGCTCTTGTGCGACGTGAAGGATCCGGTGACGAAGAAGGAATATTCGCGCGACCCACGGTCGATTGCCCGCAAGGCGGCGTCGCATTTAAAAAAATCGAAGATCGCGGACACGGCTTACTTCGCGCCGGAAATGGAATTCTTCATTTTCGACAGCGTGCATTACGACCAGATGGTCAACAGTGCCAGTTACCACGTGGATTCGGTGGAGGGTGTGTGGAATCGCGGCAAGGATTCGCCGGCGAACATGGGGCATCAGATCCGACTCAAGGAAGGCATTTTTCCGATGCCGCCGATCGATACGGGGCAGAATCTGCGCACCCAGATGGCGGAGGTCATGCTCGAAGCGGGCATTCCGGTCGAGTCCCATCATCACGAAGTCGCGACCGGCGGGCAGGCCGAGATTGACCTTCGGCATCAGGATCTGGTGTCGATGGCCGACACGTGCATGCTTTACAAATACATCGTCAAAAATGTCGCGGCGCAGCATGGCAAGGTGGCGACGTTCATGCCCAAGCCCCTGTTCATGGACAATGGTTCCGGCATGCACACGCACTTTTCACTTTGGAAAGCGGGCAAGCCGTTATTCGGCGGGAGGCATTATGCGCGACTCAGCCAACTCGCACTGTACGCCATCGGCGGGCTGCTCAAACATTCAGCCAGCCTCGTCGCGTTCACCAATCCGACGACCAACAGTTTCAAACGACTCGTGCCAGGTTTCGAGGCGCCGGTAAATCTGACCTACAGTTCGCGCAACCGCTGGTCGACTGTGCGTGTGCCCGTTTATTCGGACAACCCCGAAACCAAACGCATCGAGTTCCGTTGTCCTGATTCATCATGCAATCCGTACCTTGCGTTCGCCGCGATCACCATGGCGGTGATGGATGGCATCAAGAATAAAATCGACCCCGGCGCGCCGCTGGATCGGCCCTTGGAAGAACTGGATCCGGCGGAAGTCGATTCGATCGGCACACTTCCGCACACACTGGCTGAGGCGCTCGATGCACTCGAAGCCGATCACGATTATCTGCTGGACGGCAAAGTGTTTGACCAGGAAGTGATTCGGTACTGGATTCAATACAAGCGCGAGAACGAAGTCTCGGCGATTCAGGTGCGGCCTCACCCGCACGAGTTCTGCATGTATTTTGATATCTGATGGCTGACCCGTACGCGCAATCCGAAGGGCAAGGCCAACTGGTCATGCGCGGTTATCGACGCCATCGCAGGCATTCGCGATGGGGATTGATCGCCTTGTTCTGTCCCGCGGCAACTATGCTTTGGGCCGCGTTCTGGTACCTGATGATGAATCAGGTCCAGGATGATCCCAACGCTCCACCGGTAAGCTACGACACCGAGGTGATGGTTTCCATGATTGGTTGCCTGGTGTTTGCGATCGGGGGCATAGGGATGTCTGTTTTTGGCCTGATGAATCGGAGAACACGGCATCACTTGGCCTCGGCGGGGTTGACGGTCAACATCGTCCATCTGCTGGCGTTGGTGATTCTCATTCTCCTGGGAGCGTTTTGATTTTCGGTATGGTTCTGCTTTGTGAACCAGGGGACTCGCTCCGTTGCAAATATCCATGTGCATGCAATCTGATTGCCCTTTTTTTTTTGTTCAGATCAGGTTAACATTGCGATGTGTGGCGGGTTCGCTCGCCAGGGAGAACCGAGGGTGCTGGTCCCGCAGGTCCATTGAGGCCTGTTCGGGTGGGTAAATGGACGCGTGACAACATATCCCTTGTCTCGTGTCGTTTCGTGTGTTTCGTCGGATGGCCGTGTGCCGTCGTCAAGCGAACGTCGATCCGGATGGCGTTTCGTTTTGGGGTGGCAAATCAAGCGGCAATTCTCGGTGCGTTTTCTTGCGTGCCGGTCCGACCACATCAACAGGAGTGCCGCGATGCTGAGCGGGCAAGTCAAATGGTTCGATCCCAAGAAGGGCTATGGGTTCATTGTCGGCCCCCAGGGAGAGGATGTGTTTGTTCACTTTTCGCAAATCCAGGGCGAAGGCTTCAAGTCGTTACGCGACGGCGAAGAAGTCGAGTACGAACTGGTTGAAGGCGACAAGGGCCTTCAAGCCAAGGACGTGCACCGCCTCGCGGATGCGAATCAGGATTGAGCCGACACCCAAACGCTATGATGCGTCGTCGCTGAGAATCCGACGATGCCGCGCGTGTTGCACCATGTCGCGGCGTCGGCGTTGAGTAGTCGACTGTCATGGCAGAATTCTGGATAGGTTTGTTGGTCGGCGTCGCGCTGGCCGTACCCGTGATCTTTCTATTCACTCGCCGAACGGTGCGACGGATGGAACAACTGTACGAGCGCGCCCGCGCCGCTGAACGGCTCGCCGAAATCGGCACGCTCACGGGCGGACTCGCGCACGAAATCAAAAACCCGCTGTCCAGCGTCAACCTCAACATTCAACTGCTTCAAGAAGACTTGCAGGAACTGGCCGATCGTGTGCCTGCCGAAACGGACAACGCCGACCGCATTGGTCGCATTCGGCGACGGTTCGAATCCCTCTCGCGCGAGACGCAACGTCTGCGCGACATCCTCGAAGATTTCCTTCAGTTCGCCGGGCGAATCAAACTGGACCGGACAGCCGTCGATGTCAATGGATTGATTCAGGAACTGGTCGACTTTTTTGAACCACAGGCACATGCGATGGGTGTGCGCGTGCACGCGCAAACAGCGTCAAACCTGTCGGCTGTTCAATTGGATGTGGGTTTGTTCAAGCAGGCGCTGTTGAACCTCATGCTCAACGCCTGTCAGGCGATGGAAAAGCAAGGGGCCGATCAGGCGGGTCCGCGCGAGTTGATCGTGCGCTCGCTCGCCGCACCGGCCAAAGAGGGTGGGGGTGTGCAGGTCCACGTGACCGACACCGGTCCCGGTATTCCCGACGCGGACATGGACAAGCTGTTTCAACCCTATTTCTCAACGAAAAAGGGCGGCACCGGGCTCGGGTTGCCCACCTCGCGACGAATCATCGAAGAACACGGCGGCGGCATTCGCGTGCACTCCGAACCTGGGCGCGGCACCCAATTTATCGTCGCGTTGCCCGAAGACACTGGTGAGTCGGACGAGACTTGATCAGCCACCTGGGCTCACGGCGATCTTAAAAAGTGCCCACACAAGCACGGACAACCCCGCCGTGGCGGCGACCAGAGCGCACGTGGTCAGGATCATAGCGGTCGTAACAAACGGTCGCTTTTCAGGCAATTCGTATGAACGCGGCATATCAGATTGATCGGTTTAATCGCCGATTCGTTTGCCGTGCGGAAACCCATGGCCGGTATGAAGCAGCCGCCGACGGTGCTTCAGAATCCGTCGAAGAGGCCAGCAAAAGC
>JANQKH010000436.1 GCA_028281215.1 Phycisphaeraceae bacterium
CATCCATGCGGCAATACCCCGGCGACGTCCACCAGATCGACCGCAACGTCGGCCGCGTCCTGAGAACGCTCGACGAGCTTGGCTTGCGGAACAACACCATCGTGGTCTTGTCGAGCGATCACAGGCGCCGGCCCGTGATCGCTCGACAAGACCACGATGGTGTTGTTCCGCAAGCCAAGCTCGTCGAGCGTTCTCAGGACGCGTCCGACGTTGCGGTCGATCTGGTGAACGTCGCCGAGGTATTGCCGCATGGATGCGTTCAGATTGCCGCCGAGTTTCAGGCATTCATCGAACTTGTGTTGCATCGTTGGTGCGAAGTCGTTGCGGTTGACCTTGATGTTGTTGAACCTTGCAACCAGTCCGGGAGCCGTGTTGACCGGATAGTGCGTCGCATGTCCCCAGATGTTGACATAAAAAGGATCATTCTTGTTCGCGCGGATGAAATCGATCGCGGCCGCGTAAAGGTCGTCATCACGACCTGTGTCGGCGGCGGTTTTATCACGAGCTTTGCCGATGACACGCACCGTGTCGATGCCATACGTGCCGTCGACTTCCGTCTTCTTTGGGCCGATGTGCCACTTGCCGAAGTGACCGGTTTTGTAACCACGCTTCTTGAGCAGTTCGGTGATGGTGACACGATCACCAAAGCCGAAGTCAGCGGCGTATTTCGGAAAACGAGCGGGGAACAGGCCGGTCATCAGACCCGTGCGACTTGGATTGCAGGTAATGCCCGTCACATAGAACTGCGTGAACCGCGTGCCGTCTTTGGCAAGTTGGTCGATCGCCGGCGTCTTCGCATAAGGGTGCCCATAACAAGCGAGGTCGCCGAATCCGAGATCGTCGGCGAACATGAAAACGATATTGGGAGGACGATCCGTATCGGCTTGTGCTGTGGCTATAACGCGTGTCAAAACAGAGAACACAAGTACGACGGAGAAGATCGAGTGAAACCATGAATCATTCAATTGCGTATCTCCGCCGTCGCATAAACGATAAGCCTCGGATTCCTTGACCCGCTTGAGTACAGATACAATTTGTTTCCTTCGCGATAAAACTCGCCGCCACGATAGCGATCGTTGAGCGGTGGACCGGCAGGTGGGTCCATCAGCACGTATCTCTTGCCCTTGTCACCGACGGAAGTGAATTCACTGTCAACTTCAACATACTTCAAGTTCCCGCCTCGCCAGGTGGTGTGGTCTTGGTATGTGACGTAGTTTTTCCCTTTCCATTGCAGGAACGCGGGACCGTAGCAGTCGTTGTTCTCACCTTCAATGGGTTTAACCAGCGGTGTCTTCAACTGCACCCAGTTTTCGGCGTCTTTCGAATGCGCTAGCCAGATGCAACGAATATCGTTGCCTTCCCCTTCAATGTACCCTGAATAAAGCATAATGTACTTGTTGCCGTACTTCTTGATGCGGTACGCGTATACGCGCGAGTAGGTTGCGTTACGCGTCCCAATGTTGCTGGCTTTGACGCTGACACTGTGGTATTTGAAGTTGATGCCGTCCTTGCTGGTCCACACTTCCGTTTGCGAGTTCTTACGGTGCCCCCACATGTAAAACATTCCCTTCTCCTTGATCCAGCGGACGTCCGGTGCGGACGGGCCCTTGATGACGGGGTTGTTCTTGTACTCCTTCCACGGACCTTCCAAACTATCCGCATAGGCCATGCTGATCGCAATGTGCTTGTGTGGCGCATAGTACATGTAGTATTTGCCGAGTGGGTTAATGATACGGCCTTCCATCTTGATGATGGTTGGGTGAACCAGATCGTTGTTGGGAGCGTAGGAAAGATCCTTCGGGTGCAATGCCACGCCTTGGAGCGTGAACTTCGGCAACGGACCGTCGCCGAACGACGGAAACGCCGACAGGAAGGCGACTGTGAAATACACCGCAAAATGCGCGTGCGCAATCGATCTGTTCCACTTTCTGCGCATCAATGTGCCCTATGGTTTCTTTAATCGTCTTACACCACAACGGTTTCAACATTCCGTTATTGCCGGACATATCTTGAACCAATCGATTTGGATTGAGAGCCGCAGAGTAGAATCCGCCAAAACAGGAGGACCGCCATGATCCAATTCGACTACCTCTACAAAGGCCTCTGCGGCCTGGCGCATGCGTACAAGGCGAGTTCGATGGCCGGTCATCTTGGCGCCGCCGTTGTCGCGGGCTACTTCTTCGGCGAGGAATACCAGAGCCTTGACGACAAGGTATACAAAGGTGTGGAGGGTGAACTTGACCGCATCATGAAAGGCGAGGAAGCATTCTGGTATGACGCGAAGAAGGCTGGGGTCAGTGTCTCCGAATTGTTTCAGCCGCTGCCAAAAGAGAAGGCCGACAAGAAACTGATCGCCACGCTGCCCAAGGCGCTTGCGAACAACATCGAGCAGTTGCGGCAATCGGGACACAACGTGATCTTCACCTCCATCGCCGTGCGCGCACTGCACGACCATCCCAAATTCGCCACGCCCGCGATGGTCATCGGTATTCGCAAACTGGTCAACCAGTTCAACAAGGCCGTGATGGGGCGCGGGTATTTTGGCAAGGCGAAAGGCTGGATCGTCGGCAACAAAGTCGAGCTTCCGAAACATGCAGACAACGCCTACCCGCTCTACAAAGATGAAGCGGCAATGGTCACCGCAACGGTCGACGAATTGATCCGCACCGCCTCAATTCGCCGGCAGGGATTCGGCGGCTGGTGGCACATGATTAACCATGCCGCCGGATTGCTTGAGCTTTCCCGTCTCGGGTACGGAGACATCGCGCGCAAAGGCCTCAAGGCACACCATCACCACATCTGTCTCTGGCGTTCGCTGCCTGACATGGAGAAGGAACTCGGCGCGCTGATCAAATCCGAGCATGATCCCAAAACCGTCGACTACTGGACCGGCAAACTCAAACGCGACGAAGCCCGCCTCACCCACCGAATCAAAACCCTCTACGGCTTCGCGACCTTGCTGGAACACGTCGAAGACAAAGGCAAACGCAAAGCGGCGGAAGATGCATTGCTGTATTTGATGGCGTAATCACAACAGCGCCATCTGCTCCCGCTTCACCGCGTCCAACGGCTTCACTTCCATCCAACGCGTTCGCCTTCGTTGATGGGTCAACTGCACGCGGCCTTCGAATCTTGCGTCCTGTGCGAAGACACGTTTGATAATCTCCGCGCAGTTGCATTGGGCGCTGCGGTGAAGGAGCACGATTTTCTGTGGATTTCCGTGCGGGCTGAGGTCTGCGAGACGTTGGCATGTCTCGAAAGCCTGTTCGTTCGAGAGGTGGCCGTGCTTGCCCATGATGCGTTGTTTGAGAAAGCGCGGTCGGCTGCTGGTCAGTTGCATCTGCGGGTCGTAGTTGCTTTCGAGCAGCAGCATGTCGATGCCGATGAATGATTCGACCAGTTCGTCCGGTACGTGGCCGAGGTCGGTCGCATAACCCGCCCGCCCGCGCGGGGTGTCGAGCAGAAATCCGCTCGTGCCTTTGTCGTCATGCGGCAACCTTACTGCTTTGATGTGCACGTGTTCGATAGGTTGAAACTCCTCGCCGTCGAACAGATGCACCAACCCCGCGCGAAACAGTTCGCTCGAACCTTCGATGCGGTCAAGGTACCGGCGATGCCAGTGATGCAGGTAGAGTTTGATGTCGTAGCCGAGCAATGTGCGCAGCCACGTGGGGCGAAAGTGGTCCTGATCGAGATGCGTCAGGCAGATAGCGGACAGGTCGGCAAGTTGGATGTCGGCCTGCTCCAATCGCTTGGCAATCGTGCGAGGCCCAAAGCCTGCGTCGATGAGCATCGCTTGCTCACCGTAACGGACCACAGTGCTGTTGCCGCCGGAGCCCGAACCGAGGACGGAGACGTGGAAGGGTTTCACCTCCCCATTCCGAAGCGGTTTCGCCGCTCGAGGTTTAGTTGGGTGGCTGTTCGCCGTTGCCGCGCTAGGCCGCAAGCGGCTGGAGAACGACCCCGCGGGCGTATCGTCCGGATTGGAAAAAAGATGAAGTTGACCAGCCGCCGACATCCGTGTCTCCCGTGGGTTGGGTGGATGTATGGTGGCGCATAATCGCGTCTGTGTCAAAGAATCCATTTTCGAATCAATAGATCAAATTCTTCAACAATAAGAAAACACCCCCAACCAAGAACACAATTGCCGGTATCGCAATAGGGGCATCCTGAAAGACGAGTGCTTCTTTCATTCTCCGTCGAGTCTCCAGCCACTTCGAAATCCTTGTACAGAGAAACCACGAAACTGGGTAGAAGAGAATAGACAAGATGAGAATCCAATTAAGTAACTCTTCAAAATCTTTGATTCCTTCAAACGGGGTTGAAAATGGGTTTCCGACGATCAACACACCAATTGGCCAAAGAAAAAGAAAGAGAATCCCCAAACCGCGATCAATTTCCAACCGCTTGACCAGCATTTGCTCTTTGTCGGGACTAGTCATGCATGATTATCTTATTCAGACACGAGTAGGTGACCAAAACACGATGAGCTTCATTTGGCCACCCAAGTTGGTCATTGGTCATTCAACATCGCCAACACCTTCTCCCCCGACCCCCAACTCATTGTCACGCCGGACGTGCTGTGACCGTAACAGTGGATCAGTGTCAGTTTGTCGTCGCTGAACTGCTCGTCCACTTCCAACCGCAATGGCTTTCGATATGGGCGCTTGCCGACGAGGACGTGGTAGTCCTTCGTCTTCGCGAAGTCGGGGTGAAGGATGGCGGCGCGTTCGAGGATGTCGGCCGTCCACTGATCCTTCGGCACGGTCCAGCAGCCGTCGTCGATGTCGATGTTTTGCTCAGGGTCGTCCATGAGGGGCAGGTAGGTGCCGCCGAGGACGACGTCTTTCGTGGCGGCGCGGGGGACGATGTAGGTGGGTTTTTTCGCGCCCATGCCGTAGCGCATGAAGGTGAGCGTGGGGTACCACACATCGCGTACCGCCATCACTTGCCCGATGAGCGTGTGAAACGTTTCGGGCCGGGCGCGGTCCAGTGGTTCGCCATCGAACGTGAGTTTGCGTGCGCCGAGGCCGGTGGTGTTGACGATGAGATCAAACTCGTCTTTGAGCGCGGCGACGTCCCGGACTTGCTCGTCCCGCACGTCGCCCCCCTGCCGGACAAACTGTTCGTACAACCACGGCATGTACCGCGGCATGCTGATCACAGGCAGTTTGTATCGATAGCCCTGAACGAATGTGCCAAGCTGCTCCGTCGGCGCGGGCAATGTTTTTTCATCGACGGGGCCGTGGAAGCCGATGCGGTCGCGCGTCTGTTCATCACCCATCCACCACGCCGGCTCGCGCTGCTCGGGCAGTGAGGTGTCGTCGAACAGTTCGAGCGTGTCGACCATGCTGACGCCGGCATCTTTGCTGCCGGCGTTTTGACTACCGGGGGCGTTGTCCATCAGCGACCAGAAATGCTCAAACGTCGGCAGTGTGAGTTCGCGCTGGAGTTCGAGTTCAAGTTGCTTGTGCGTGGGAAACCAATACGCCGCGGCCACGAGCGACGTCATCGGCGGATCGGTCGGCCCAAGCGGCTGGGTGATTACCGTGACAGGAAAGCCTTCCCGTGCAAGGCGCAGCGCAACTGACAGGCCGATCACGCCGCCGCCGAGGATGGCTGTTTTGGGATGGTCCGTCACATGATGCTCCGGGTACTACCTGGGTAGCGATCATCGGATCGCGGGTTGAGCATCATATGAAAGAGAGTGACCAATGCCTATTAGCTGATAGCCAACAACTAATTCTTCAACGTCGCTTTACCCTTCAAATACCCCAGCGATTGCAGAAACTCATCCGTGCGAATCATCGTGGCGATGAACATTTTGTTGCCACCGCGGCCGTAGTTGAAGAAGCCGTGCTTTTCGCCCTTGTAGGCGGCGACTTCGCAGCGATTGCCGGCCGCCTTCATCACTTTGGCGAAGGCGGTGGCTTGAGAAAAGGGAACAGTCGGGTCCTGCTCACCGTGCAGGATCAGCGCGGGCGGCGTGTGTTTGTCGATGTTGTGAAGGGGAGAAAGTCGGCGCGCCTGCTCGGCGCCGCCGAAGCGGGCTTCCAATCCTTTGCCGCGTTCGAGATCGCCCCAGCCGTCTTTCGTTGTGTCGAGCGCGGGGTTGAAGCAGACCATCGCGTTGGGCACGGCGCTGATCGCCGTGTCTTCGCCTTGTTCATCGAATCCTTTGACCGTGCCGACCGCAGCGGCGAGATGTCCGCCTGCCGATCCGCCGGAGGAAACCACTTTGTTCGGATCGATGCCGAATTTGTTTGCGTGGGCGCGGACCCATCGGATGGCGGACTTCGCATCGGCGACGCACTTATCGGGGTCGACGTCGTGGCGGCTCTTGGCGCGATAGTCCGCCGCCATGGCGAGCATACCGCGCGTGGCGAGGTAAGTCGCGTGCTTGTCGAACTGCTTGGGCGATCCACTGCGCCACCCGCCGCCGAAGAAGAACACAATCGCCGACCGCTTATCGCTCGCTTTCCAGTCGTCGGGTTTGTAGATGAACATTTTGAGCTTCACATCGCCGACGGTTTTGTAGACCTGTGTGGAGCGCTGCACCTTGTCTTCACCGGGAATTGGTGTGATAGCCTTGTTGCGCTGGGCGAAAGCAGCCGGCAGGGTGAACGCAATGAGACACACGGAAACGATCGAAAGGACCAGACGCATGATGTCGCTCCTTAGCGAGAGACTTGGAATAGTATATTTCCTGACCACGAAACCAGGCCCATGCAGAACGTCTGACCCGATGTTGTCATTGCCACGCCGGTCCCTGGAATCGAACCGACGTTGGATTGATTTCGAGTATGATGACGCACGTCGGGGAGAGAATGCTACCGTGGGATATCCGGATCGTTCGCAGCCGAAGGGGTAACCAAATGCGTTCATGTCGATGCATTGTCTTATTGAGTCTGCTTGTGTGTGCACCGCCCTGCATGGGTGACGATCCGCAAGAGGTGTTTGACAGTCTGTTCGGGCAACGGATCAAGGAAGTCCAGGCGAGCCCCGACAGCACGGACAACGTGCAATTGGCGAACGAACTGGTGGACGCCCTGGCGCAGGTGGAAGACCAAGCACTGGTAGCGTTGCTTTGCGAGAACGCATATCGCCTCGCCGCCGGTTCGCCGGACGGTCACGCGGTGGCAGTCAAGGCGCTGGAGCAACTGGCCGACAAACTGCCCGCACAGCGGCTCTCGGCGCTGGAACGAATCGCCGACCTGAGAAAGAGTGCGTACCTGCGCGGCAAGTCCAGCGAGCGCGCAGCGTTGGGTGTTCAATACGCTGAAGCCATGTCTGCCTTAGGCGACGCGCATTCCAAGGCAGGCGATGACGAAAACGCGTTGAACGCTTACCGCCGGGCGTCGGCGCCGGTGTTGAAACTCAGTGCCGACCGCCGCGCTGAGTTGAAGCAAAAGATGGACCGTGCGACCGATCGCATTCGCGTGCGTAAGCGCATCGATGCATTGCAGGCAAAATTGGACGCGGCCCCCGGTGACAAAACCTCTGCCCAGGCGCTGGCGCTGTTGTATGTGTCGGAGTTCAACGACCTGGCGTCGGCGTCGACCGCCGCGCTGCAAAGCGGGGACGGCGCGCTGATCCAACGCAT
>JANQKH010000403.1 GCA_028281215.1 Phycisphaeraceae bacterium
GTCGTGCCGATCGATGGCTGTGATGTGTACATCAGTCCCCGCCCGCTTTGCCCAACGCACAATCGCAATCGGAATATCCGCACTACCCGTTGCCACATCCAGTATGCGTACCGGCCTCGACCGGTTCCGCGCCGCCGTCCAACGTTCCAAGTGCCGCACCACCACTTTGCTGCCGCCCAGCCAGCGATTCACCCAACGAATGAACCCCAGGCTGCGACGCAACTTCTCGCGCGGGACATCGTCCTCATCCATAAGCTCCGGTGTGATGATGCGGCGAGAAAAATCAGGCATTGCTCAAGCATTCCATTGCGTCTGACGGCCCGGCGTAAGACAGCTATCATAGCCCTCCCCGATCAGAGATTTGGATCAGTCATGCCCACCATCACCATCGACGGCAAAGAATGTGAATTCGAAGGCAAGAAGATGATTCTTCAGGTCGCCCTCGAGAACGGCTATGAAATCCCGCATTACTGCTACCACCCCGGCCTGTCGATCGTAGCGTCGTGTCGCATCTGCTTGGCGGAAGTCGAAGCGCCGAATCCGCGCGATGAAGGCAAGCTCGCGCTGATCCCCAAACTCGTACCCACCTGCCAGACGCCGGCCGCCGACGGCATGATCGTGCACACGCAGTCACCGAAGTCCATCGCCAACCAGAAAGCAGTGATGGAATACCTGCTGATCAACCACCCGCTGGATTGCCCAGTCTGCGATCAAGCGGGCGAATGTCACCTGCAGGATTACTCGTATCGCTACGGCCGGAGCGAATCACGATTCGAAGAAGACAAGATCAAGCAGCCGACGAAAGACATCGGCCCGCACGTCAAGCTTTACAGCGACCGCTGCATCATGTGCTCCCGCTGTGTGCGCTTCACGCGTGAGGTCACCGAAACCTCCGAGATCGGTGTGTTCGGCCGCGGCGCGCATGAACAGATCGATGTCTTCCCCGGCAAGGCGCTCGACAACGAACTATCCGGCAACGTCGTGGACATCTGCCCGGTTGGCGCCTTGCTCGACAAAGACTTCTTGTTTGAACAACGCGTGTGGTTCCTGAAAGAAACACCGAGCATCGACGGCATCACCGCATCCGGCGACAACATTTCGATTCACCAGAACGAAGGACAGATTTACCGCATCAAGCCGCGCGAGAACGCGGAGGTGAACAAGTGGTGGATCAGCGATGAAATTCGCTTCGGATGGAAATTCGTGCACAGCGACGATCGGCTCACGAAGACCAAGCGCATGCAACTCGGAGAACACATTGATGCCGACTGGCCTCGCGCACTCGAAGCCGCGGGCGAGGGGTTCAAGGACGCCATCAAACAACATGGCGCCGGCTCGCTCGCCGTCATGGTCAGCCCCATGCTCAGTTGTGAAGAGGCGTATCTGCTTGGCACGCTCGTGCGCAGTCTGGATGAGGAAGCAACACTCGCCGTCGGCCCCGTGCCCGTCGATGGCGAAGACAAAACGTTCCCCGGCGGCTATACGATCTACGCGGAAAAATGCCCGAACGCACGAGGCGTGCAACGCGCGCTCGACCTCGTTCTCAGCGATGCCGACAAACGCAAGAAGGTCAACAAGGTGCTGTCGTTCGAGGATTTCAGTGAAGCCTTGGCGGACAAAGAATCGAACATTGCGGCCGTGCTGCTGACCGGCAACTACCCAAGCCCGTGGACGACGAAAGAATTCATCAAGGCGCTGGGCAAGCGGTTCGTCACGCTGATCGACACCCTGCCAACGGATCTGACACCCAAGGTAGACGTGTTGTTGCCCGGCGCGACCTGGGCGGAGAAGACCGGCTGCTTCGAGAACGCGAACGGCCGGATCCAACACTTTGAGCAGGCGATTCCCGTCTTGGAAGGCGCCCGACCGGAAGGTCAGATCGCACTTGATTTGTTTGCGGCGTCGCGCGTCGCGGCACAGTCGATTTTCAATATCGACGTGGTTCGCGACGTGATGGGCGATGTGTTTGTGACCAACGTGCACTTCCCGCACGAGGTAAAAGAAGTCGAGCCGGACATGGCGTATGTGGAGTTGTAGGGATTCAATTCTGCAATCTTCCCGTAGTGGAGAGGTGTTTCCAAAACGCACTGGTTTGAATTAGCCTCGCCGCTTGCGGCGAGCGTGCGCCGTCGCAAATGACGCGGCTAATGAGATGGGGGAGACTGCGAATATGTCACAAAGCAAACGCACAACCGCCGACCGCATTCAACTCGGCCTCGCGGGTGTGGCGTTGTTGATTGCCGTTGCAGTCCTTGTGCTTTGGCAACTCGAGAAACTGTCGCCGCCCTGGTACGCGTGGATTTACTGCATCGCCCTGCTCGCGATGAGCGGCGTGACGTTCATCGCCTACTGGATCGACAAACGCAAAGCCCGCAAAGAGCAATGGCGGATCAGCGAACGCACGCTGCACAGGTTTGAATTATTGGGTGGCTGGCCGGGTGCGCTTTTCGCACGACAATGGCTGCGGCATAAAACGGTGAAGGGATCGTATCGGGTAGTGTTCTGGTTGATTGTGGTAGTGCATATCGCGGTGATCGGCCTGGCCGCGTGGATGTCCGTACGCGGCCAGAATTGATTCGTCCTGAACTCAGGAACAATCGATCGAGATGGCAACGACCGGTCGAAAAAATTACGGTTTGTCTTTCTTGATGCAGTAGAGAAATTTGTCGCTGCGCAGGAAGAGTTGCCCTTTGCTGATGGCCGGCGTGGCGTTGAAAAGACTTGCGTCGCCTTTGATGACGTTGTAGGCCAATTGCTTGGGCTTCGGCCCAATTTGTGCGACACAGACACTGCCGTCTTTGAAGACCCAGTAGAGTTTGTCGTCCGCCATCACTGGCGAGGCGAATCCATCCTCGGATTGACTGAGCCGAAGTTGATGGCGTTCGCGGCCTGTTTTGGCGTCTCGGATGGCCACGCTTTTGCCAAACGGTGTGATCAGCGAATCGTCGAAGACGAGCGGGATGCCGTAAATCCCGGGGTGATGCCACTGCTTGTGCGATTTCGTCACGTTCCCGCTGCCGCCTGACCGGAACGCATTGGAACCCCAACCA
>JANQKH010000457.1 GCA_028281215.1 Phycisphaeraceae bacterium
GTCATAGCCGGCGTCGCTGAGTTTGTTGGCGATCAGTTGCGTCGTCTCGTACTCCTCACCACTGACCTCCGGGTGAAGATGCAGATGCCGCCTCAGGTGAATCATGTCATCCAGCCGCGCATCAATGCGGGTATCCAGTGCTTTCTTCCAGTCATCAGACATGACCATATGGTAGCGGTTGGTTGTGTGATGTCGCCTTTGCGTGCACGGCAATTGCATATAGCTGACCACCTCTCCTTCATTCCCGCGTTTCCGCTTGGCGCGGTCATGAACTAAATTACTGCTTCATTCAACAGGCGAGGGACACCGCCATGCAACCTTCTCAGATCAGGACAGCTCCATCCATCTTCGGCCTCTTTGCGTTTGTGTTGGTTTGGCATGGCTTCGCAAGTGGCCTTGCATCGCCGGCTGTCGCCGAGCGCAGGCAACCCAACATCGTGTTGATCCTCGCCGACGACCTGGGCTACGGCGACCTCGGCTGCTTCGGCCAAAAAACGCTCAAAACCCCTCGCCTTGATGCGATGGCCAAACAGGGCATGCGTTTCACGCAATTCTACGCCGGCTGCACCGTCTGCGCGCCGTCGCGCAGCGTGTTGATGACCGGCAAACACATGGGTCGGACCGTCGTGCGCGGCAACTCGACCAAACCGATCGTGATCCAACCGGGCACGCCGACGCTTGCATCTGTATTGAAAAAAGCCGGCTATCAAACCGCCTGCATCGGCAAGTGGGGCATCGGCACGCCCGACAACTTCACCAATCCGAACGATGTCGGGTTCGACCACTTTTTCGGTTACGTCAACATGTGGCACGCTCACAACTTCTACCCCGAGTGGCTCATCCGCAACGGCAAAGTGGTGAAGCTCAAAAACGAAGTCGCGCCGAAGTGGAAGAAGTTCCAAGACCCCCAATCGCCGACCGGCGGGCGCGGTGTGGCCAACAAAAAAGTTGAATACGCGCCGGACTTGTTCATCGACGATGCCCTGCGATTTATCCGAGAAAGCAAGGACAAACCCTTCTTTCTTTACTTCGCGATGAACGCGCCGCACGCGAACAACGAAGCGGGCAAAGCCGGCATGGAAGTGCCCGACCTCGGCGAATTCGCCCACAAAGACTGGCCCGAACCGGAGAAAGGCTTCGCCGCAATGATTCGCAACATCGATCGCGACACCGGCCGCATCATCGATCTGCTTAAGGAATTGAAGATTGATCAGAAGACGCTGGTCATCTTCACATCGGACAATGGCCCGCATCAGGAAGGTGGTCATCACGCCGACTTCTTCGACTCCAACGGCAAACTACGTGGCATCAAACGCGACCTGACCGAAGGCGGCATCCGCGTACCGACCATCGCCTGGTGGCCGGGCACGATCAAGCCCGGCGGCGAAGACGACGCCCACTGGTATTTCGGCGACGTGATGGCGACTGCCGCCGAACTCGCCGGCATCGATGCGCCGCAAGACATCGACAGCGACAGTTTCGCCGGACCGTTGCGAGGCCAACCGCGCGAGAAACGGTGGAGCCGAAAGTCAAAAATGTACTGGGAGTTTTATGAGCGCGGCTCCGCGCAAGCCGTCCGCTTCGGCAAGTGGAAAGCCATCCGCAAACCCATGTTCACCGGCGACATCGAGTTGTATGACATGTCGAACGACGCCGGCGAAAAACGCGACTACGCCAAACGCCGGCCCGACCTGGCCCGACACGCGAAGAACCTGCTCGACAAGATGCACGAGCCGGACCCGAACTGGAAGAAACGGTGATCCGCCAAACCAAGCGTCCGATTTTATTCCGGCGCCCCAATCCGCCGAGGCCACATGGCCGATAATGAACAGGATCGTTCAGAATGTTGATCACCACAGACATGGTCTATTTTTATGGATGAACTTGTGGCCGAATTCTCCCCACCGGGCGCGCCGAATCTTTGGCAGTACGAAACCCTGCCCGGCCACTTCGATGAAGTCATCGGCGCGACCGGTCAGATGCGGCCGGCGTGGCATCGCCTGATCGGTGCGCTGGAGGCAATGGGCGTCGCGGAGTTGGACCGACGTTGGCAGCAGGCGCAACGTCTGATCCGCGACAACGGCGTCACATACAACCTGTACCACGACGCGGCGGGTCTGAATCGGCCGTGGCAACTTGACGCCATTCCCTACATCGTCGACGCCAACGAATGGGCGCACATTGAAGCGGCCGTCGCCCAGCGCGCGGGGTTGCTGAATCAGATCCTGATCGATCTCTACGGCCGACAGCAATTGCTCACAGACGGACTACTGCCGGCTGAACTGCTGTTCGCCAACGATGGTTTTCTGCGCGCCGCCAAAAGCATTCGCGTACCCGGCGATATCTATCTGCATCACTATGCGGCCGACTTGGCACGATCGCCGACCGGTCAGTGGTGGGTGGTCAACGATCGTACGCAGGCGCCGTCCGGCGCGGGGTACGCGCTGGAGAATCGTCTGGTCATGACACGATCACTGCCGGAAGTGTTTCGTGAATGCCAGGTGAACCGGTTGGCGGAGTTTTTCGCCCACATGCGTAACTTGCTTTCGCAAACCGCGCTGACGCGCAAGGATCGCCCACGGATTGTGATGCTCACACCGGGGCCGTACAACGAAACGTATTTTGAGCACGCCTACCTGGCGCGGTATCTGGGGTTCATTCTGGTGGAGCCGGATGACCTGACCGTGCGCGAAGGCCGGGTGTTTTTGAAAACGTTAGACGCACTGATGCCGGTGGATGTGATTCTGCGCCGCATGGACGATGCGTTCTGCGATCAACTTGAACTGCGCGGCGATTCATTGCTCGGCGTGCCCGGACTGGTTCACGCGGCGCGGTCCGGCAACGTGGTGATCGCCAACGCGCTGGGCAGCGGGGTGATTCAATCGCCGGCGATCATGGCATTTCTGCCAGCGCTGGCGGCAAAACTACTCGGCGAGCCGTTGCTGATGCCGTCCGTCGCCACGTGGTGGTGCGGTCAA
>JANQKH010000541.1 GCA_028281215.1 Phycisphaeraceae bacterium
CTTCACGTTCACCGGTATGCCCGTGCGAGCCGATTCGTATATCCCTTCGATGACCGCCAACGCCTGCCGCGCTTCGCGACCGTCGATCAACGGTCGTCGCCCTTCATCAATTGCGTCAAGAAAATCGGCGATGTTATGTGTGTGATTGGCGTAGTCGATCGCCATCGGGTCCGACGCCCCTCCGCCGGACGATGACGCACCGATGAACGTGTTGCGAATCGTTTCGTCGTCATCCGTTTCATCACGAAACTGCCACGAGACCAATTGCTCTTCGTGCACCTCCGCCGTGCCGTCGCGCCCGGCAATGTGCATACGCTGAAACGTGCCGGGATACATTGACGTGCAGCCAAGAATAACACCCAACGCGCCATTGCGATAGCGAAGCGCCGCGACGGCCGTGTCTTCCACTTCAATCAACCTTTCATCGTGCCCGCGCTTGGCGGTGAAACCAACAATCTGCGACACCGGGTTTGTCCGATCGCCAGTTCCTTCACCGGCTTCGGCGCGGATGGCGCTTTCGGCCACCCAGGTCACCGCGTCAACCGCGTGAATCGACTGGTTGATCAGCGCCCCACCGCCGTCCATCGCGATCGTGCCCTGCCAGCGTTCGGGGCCGTAATAGGCATCGTCGCGCCACCACGGCACGTACGCATTGGCCGTCGCCAGTTTGCCGAACCGCCCTGCAGCCGCGGCGCGTTGCATGGTCTGTACGACGGGATTGAACCGCTGCGGAAAGATGCCGCCGAGCAAGACGCCGGCCTTGTCCGCGGCATCGATCATCTCATCCGCCCGTGCGGTGGTGATTTCAATCGGTTTCTCCACCAACACATGCACACCGTGTGCAATTGCCGACAACGCCGACGCCAGATGCGCCCCGCTCGGCGTGCAGATCGTCACCACATCGGGCTTCGCGCCGGCGAGCATCGCGTCCACGTCGCCGAACCAATCACAATTGAAGTCGGCCGCAAACTTTCGCCCTTTGACCTCACCGCGACAAACACCCGATACCACTTGCGCCCCTTCAATCTCTGCAATGGCGCGAGCATGCATCTCCGCAATCGCCCCAACGCCGATGATGCCAATTCGATGTTCAGCCATGATGCTTCCGACACTCCGTCAAACGGGATTCGATTCAATTCCAGACTCTTCCGCATCCGCCCAGTGTTCGGTTGTTGGATCGATGCGCAAGTAGGGTTTCAAAACGGCGACAAAAAGATAAATCAACGGCGTATCAATCAACGCCGCCAGGAACTTGAATACATAGCCGGCGAGGATGAAAGTGACGATCAACTGAAACCACACAGGTTGATTTGGGTTCAACGGCAAACCCTTGGAGGTCGCGAAATGTGTAATCAGAATCACCGCGACCGTGTCGACAATTTGACTGATCATGGTCGAGCCATTGTTGCGAAGCCACAAGTGTTTACCTCTGGTCAGTTTCTTCCAGAAGTGAAACACATAAACATCACAGAATTGGGCCGCCAGATAGGCAACCATCGAAGCCCCAACCGCGCCAAACGTCAACGCACGGACTTCGTAGAACAGCGGCAATCGGTTTGCACCATCACGTGCTACTTCACCTGTGACTGGGTCAAGCGATTCAAATCCTGGAAGCAATCCGCCAATCCATAACACAACGACCACCCAGATGTTGAGCATCAACCCAACGAAGACAACCCAATTCGCGCGACGACGCCCGTAAAACTCGCTGATCAGGTCGGTGCACAGAAAGGTGACCGGATAGGGAAGCACACCAACCGCCACTGCGAATACAAGCGACCACTGATCCGGCTGACCTTTATTGATGACGATTTCAAACAGTTTGATAAATCGCGTGATCCCCAGAATATTGAGGATCGCCAGCGTCCCCAGGAACAAACCGGCAAGCACGAGAAACACACGCTCACGACGTTCGTGCAAATCCGCCGCGGAAATTGCCGGCAGGTGACCGAATGGGTCGCCCTTCGTGGGGTTTTTCACTGCATTGCTCAACCGCAGCCCTTTCAATGCGTGCGACCGGGCTTGGCATGGTAACCATCTGGGAAAAGACCAGCCAAAGTGTCGGCGTTCGCAGCCGCGCCATCGCTTCGATATAGTGGAACGGTTTTATTCCTCTGCCCGATTCAGGAATCCGCCCATGACCGCCTTTGCCAACAATATGTACGACGGCGACGCCGACCAGATGATGTCCGGCCTCGACCCTGCCGACTGCATCACCGTTCTGCCGGATGCGAAGGACCCAAAGGTCGCCGACGCCGACCGGCGCATTCGCATCATGTGGGGGCAATACCTGCTCGATGACCTGCTGCACGACCATTACAACAGTCTTGTCTGCGCGGTTAATGCTCATGACAACAGTCACGGCATCATCACCCAACTGGCGGAACTGCTGCCAACCAGCCAATGGCACGAGGATTCGATCACACGTCACGCCAAGCATTTTGTGCAGCCGCATCACGTCACGGTCGTGAAGTACGACATGGATACGGTTGAAGTCCTCGCGTTGTTGAGGCCGAGTGAGCATGATCACCTTACGGTGGACGATTTGGCCGAAGGGTTCTCGATTGTTTCAGAAATGATCGAGCGTAAACCACATCGCAAACCTTGCGCGACGGTCAGCTTCATCGGCGCCCACGCCAACAAACTCGTGAACGCCCAAGGCGGAGAACCGTCCTTCGAATCCGTACTCCGGACCATGTACGAAGGCGGTTTCACCGGCGACGTCTATCCCGCCACCTACATGTGGGAGAGTTCCGCGCCGGTCTTCGCCCGGTATCCGTTCCCCGAATCGATCGAACGCATGAGATCCGGCGGGTTCTAAACAGCCTCCTTTGCGATGCTGTTTACTCAGTTCATGTGGCCCCGACTGGTTCCAGTCTTTGCGTTCTAGAGCAGTTTCATCCGCCGCATCAGAATCGTCACCCCGGTCACCATCATCGCGGCAAGAACCCAGAAGAAGATATAACCGCCCGGCCATTTCACCTCCGGCATGGCTTCAAAGTTCATCCCGTAAAGCCCGCACAGAAACATCAGTGGCAGGAAGATCATGTTCACTGCAGTCAGTTTGTTGACACCTTGATTCGTGCGGTACGCCACCATCGACATATGCAGGTTCAATGAATCCGCGAGCGCCTCCCGCGCGGACAGAATGTCCTGAAGCGTGCGTTCGATCGTCGCGATCATGTTGACCAACACATCCTGCGTGGCCGACGAGATGAACGCATTCTTGCGCGTACAGAGTTCGGCGAGCACGGTGGCCGCCGGCCGCAACACGCCGCGAAACTCCATCAGGTCGTTGTTGGTATGCGCAACGCGGGCAAATACACTCGCTTCGATACCGCCCATCAGTTGTTGCTGAATGTCGCGTACGGTGTTCTCAAACTGATGCTCCACTTCGTTGAAACTGTCCATCAAGCTGTCCCACAATTCATAAATGAGAAAACTCGGCGTCTGCGCATACAGCCGAAAGTCCTGCTGGTAGTCACGCATCACCTTGTCCAGCAATTCAATCGGCCCGCGATGAAGTGTCATCATGTAACGCTCGCCCAGGATCACATCCAGCCGTTGCTGCATCAGGTCGCCATCCCGAAACGCACAACCGGCAAGTACGAGATGCCAGTGATCGGCGTACCGCGAACAACGTGTTTCCGGCTCCCCACTCAAAGCCTCGTTGATCGCCTGTGGGTTGAGTAATTCCAATTTCCGCAACGCCGAATAGGCCGCGCCGGCGTCGGTGATCTCCACGTCGATCCACACGTATTGCCCCCGCTCCTGCGCCGCCGCAACCTCCGACAGATTCAACACTGTTTCCTTCTTCGTCTCGAAATCCAACCCCACCGCCCGGGTGCGGAAACCGGCTTCCGTTTGAACATAGTCATCAAAGTAGGCGGGCTGACCGGGTTGGTTCACGGGTAGACTCCTGGATCATCGGCTTTGGGCAAGGCGTCGCAAAGGTACAATACCAGTCGTGACCTCAACAAATCCCCTGCCTCCACCAAAACGCAGACGCCGGCGATGGTTGGCCGTCCTGTTCGGCCTCTTGCTGATCGCATGCGCTGAGTTGCTCTGCATCGCATTCGATTGGGGCGCCCCGTCGCTCGACGACGACCCTTTCATCCACTTTGAATCGGTCCGCCCGCTGTTCGCGTTGAATGAAACGGGTGACGAATACGAAATCGCCGCCGATCGACGCCGATATTTTGCCGACGATCGGTTCGCCACCGTTAAAACAGATGCAACCTTTCGCGCCTTTTGTCTCGGCGGCTCCACCGTGCAGGGGCGACCCTACTCGGTCGACACATCTTTCACCACGTGGCTGGAAATGACGTTGCAAACCGCGGCGCCGAACCGCAACTGGGAAATCGTCAACGCCGGCGGCGTTTCCTACGCCAGTTATCGCCTCGTACCCATCCTGCGCGAATGCCTTGAACATGATCCCGATCTGATCATTCTCTGCACCGGCCACAACGAATTCCTCGAGGACCGCACCTACGCGCCGATCCGCGAGCAGCCACCGGTGGTTCAAGTTGCACAGAACACCATCGGCCGACTGCGCACTTACCGGTTGACCCACCGCTTGCTCGCCAATCTCACTGGACGCGACGACGCGCTGCCACAACGACCCACACTGAACACGGAAGTCACCGCACGACTGGACTTCAAGGCGGGCATCGATGCCTACCAACGTGATCCACAATGGCGCGCCGACGTCGTGGCGCACTATGAACAGAACCTGCGCCGCATGATCGCCATGTGCGAAGCCCGCGGCGTGCCTGTTTTGCTGATGCGCCCGCCGGCCAACCTGGCCGACTGTCCGCCGTTCAAGTCGCAGCATCGCAACGGTTTGACCGAAGCCGAGTTGAAGCAATGGCGCACGTTGATGGACAAAGCGCACAGTCTCGTCTTCATCCAACCGGTCGAAGCGATTCCGTTTTACGAGCAGGCGTTGGAAATTGATCCACAATTCGCACTGACGCACTTCATGCTCGGCAAGTGCTACCAGGCCGCTGGCGCCGGCGCCGCCGCGCGGGATGCGTTCATCACGGCGCGGGATCTTGACGTTTGTCCACTGCGCATGCCGGTTGAACTCAACGAGGCGCTGGCCCGCGTCGCCGAACAGACGCGCACGCCAACGGTCGATGCGTTCGAGTTGCTCGAACCCGAATGCCCCGGCGCGATCCTTGGATTGGCAATTCTCGATGATCACATTCACCCGAACTTTCACGGCCATCAGTTGATCGCCGACGCGTTGTTCCATGAAATGCAACGCCAGAACTGGATTGCCATCCGAACGGACGACTGGCGGGACCGTCAACGCGCCGTGTTTCAGTCGCATCTCGACGCGTTGCCCGAAGCCTACTATCTGCGCGGTCGACGAACCCTCATCGCCCTCGAAGGCTGGGCGCGCGGGCGCGTCGAGCAACCCGCCTGGCAATCGTCGTCCGCCGTCACCGATGAATGATTCACATCGTCGGCGGACATGGGTGCTCCCCCTATTTGTCCCCCTGCTTTTCCTCACTTCTTCGCCTTCACTTCAATCGTCGTCTTCTTCATCACCAACGGTTTGATCGTCTGCCCCGTACGGGTGCCGAATTTCTCCAGTGTCCGCACCACTTCACGACCATCTGACACTTCACCAAAGATCGTGTGTTTGCCGTCCAGCCACGGCGTCGGCACAAATGTCAAAAAGAACTGACTGCCGTCGGTGTTCGGACCCGCGTTCGCCATGCTCAAAAGGAACGGCCGATCGTGTTTCACTTTCGGATCAAACTCGCCAGCGTACTTGTAACCCGGACTGCCGTTGCCCCGGCCGAACGGACAACCACCCTGCGCCATGAACCGTGTGATCACGCGATGGAAAATCAACTCGTCATAAAAACCCAAACGCGAAAGATAAATCGTGCTCGACACGTGCATCGGCGCGACCTTCGGCATCAGCTTCACCTTGATCGTGCCCTTGTTCGTCTCAATCACCCAGAAGTAATCGTGCTTGTCACTGAACGTCGCCTTCGGGGGCTTGGGCAGTTTTGATTTCCATCCCGAGTTTTCCAGATCGATTTTGCCCGCCTTCTTCTGCTCAGCGATGAACTTGTCAATCGCGGCAACGGCCTTGTCCGCAGCCGTGGCTTTACTGCTGGAGCCTTCCTTCTCCCCGGCATGGATCGCAACCGCACCGGTCAACAACGAAACGACGAGAACGAAAACAACGTTGAATCGAAACATGGAAACCTCCCTGTGACTTTGATGAAACATCCTATGCATGAAACGTCGTCATGACGCCTCCGGTTCAAATCCGCAAATCATGCGGACTGTTTTTCGAGCTTCAGATCCTCTTGCACATTTTTATCCTTGCTCGGCCGCCAGATGAACTGGTCGACGAAGTAATGGTGCATCAGCACGCCGAGGAACACGCCGTAGAACAGCTCGTTCATCGTCATGTAACCGGTCGCATCCGAGCCGTACAGATCCATGCTCTTTGAGCCAACCATCGGCACCCAGTTGGGGAAGCAACCGGGATTCACTTCGATGACACAACCGAGCAGGCCGAGCGTCAGACCCATGCCGACAGCACACATGACGTAGATTGGAAAACTCTTCCCAATCTTCGCCGCCAGACCGTACTTCGCTTTCGCTTCGTCGCCGGCCTTTTCCATGCGGTTTTTTTGGTAATACCAGACAATCGCGTGGTACTGCACATCATGGAAAATTGTCACACACGCGGAAAAGCCCAACACATGCAGTGTCGTCGACGACGGGTGATAGCAGACAAGCATATGCAGCGGAATCACGGCGAGCAGGAAGAGAATCTTCGGCACGTTCAACTTGCCGCCCCGCTGCCAGAGGACAATCTGCCGGGCGACCAACAACAGCAACGCACTGGCCGCGAGCACCAACGTACCCTGCACGACCAGCCACTCCCAGCCTTCGCCAACCTGGTACGGTGTACCCACCACCGCCAGGTCTTCCGCATGATCGGGATCCAACGTCGACATACCCAACGCCACCCGCGCGCCGTTGTTCGTCACCGCGAACGCCACGAACGGCGCGAATAAGCCGAGGTATATGATCCATTGATCGAGTCGGCGGTCGAGCATTTCGCCGTCGCCGTTCTTGCGCTTGTAGAGTGACATGATGCCGTAATGTTGGCGAACGACATGCCAGTAAGCCCAGATGCTCACAAACGCCACAAGCACCAGGTAAGGCTTCTTGAACCAAGTGATCCCTACGCTGTAAAGCCCGAATCCGATCAACACAAACAGCGGGCCGACCAGCAGGAGCAAAATACTGCCGAGCAACAAACGCCGGCGGTTGACCATTTCTTCCTTGTCGAGGTACGTCCGCGAGTAGGTACCGAAAAAGTGCGGCGAATCAATAAACATGTACCAGACGAACCACACCGTCACCATGTTCATCGCCAACCCGGCATGCAGGAAGAACATGCCGTACCCCAGCAGCGCCGCCCCGATGAAGCAGAACAGGTCTGTCCACTTGCCAACAATCCAGTTGACGCTGACCCGTTCCGCCGCCGGCGTGACCACGGCTTCACTGTATGAATTGAGTTTCCCCATGCGGAAAAGTTCCTTAACTGATCGCGTGGCCTGACCCGCCAGACCCGATGGAACGGAGCATTTTACCCGTTTCCAAACACCCTGCATGACCGGTCGTTCCCCGATTGTCAGTATGGGGGTGGTGAGCCGTGCGGCCGGAGCACGCAATGAATTGCAAGAGTGTGAATGAGTGCCACCGACAGCTTGTTTGCCAGCGTGTTGGCGGTCCGGACTTTGCACTGGCAGAGAAACCGTACGGGGCGACAGCCCAACTCCCAACCAGCCCGACGCGCCAGTGAAGGCAATTTCCCCCGGTGAAACTGCTGCAAATCGCGTCGCAGTGTGGAAGCGGCATAGTCCTTGCGCTGGCAGGCAAGTTGCCCGTGGCGCCAGACAAGCCGACCTCCACATTTCGTCGCGCACCGCGCGCACAAATGTGTATGTCCGGACATGGGGGTACCCCAATCCTCCAGAAAATGGGTTTAACTCATTGTGAATCAATGGATTAACCGCACGTCCGGCCAGAATGTCCGGACGTCCGGACTCGTTTTTTAGCCCAAAAACGCGGGTTTCAATGTCCGGAGTCATGTCCGGAACGTGTCCGGAGATGTCCGGCGGACATGGTTTGAGGACACCTGTGCGCACAAACATCATCACGAGCCACTGTGGCGGAGGCCCAGTGCCCACCCCATCCTTTGCCCACGTTGGATGCAGAATCGCTTTGGGCCCCAGACACGTGCCATGGTGCTTGTTGTCTTTGCGTTTTTTCATCCCTCGAATCAACCGGAAACCCTCCGGCCCAAGACATGCTCGCATCAATCGTGCGGAAACAACTCATTGTACCTCAAATCCAAACAAAATGCGAGTATGAATCCAAACTCAACAACCAGCGTGAATTGCGAGCGAGCGGCTTTTGCGATACGCACGGTGTAACCCAACAGTTTGCCCGCCAGTGTTCAGGGCGTGGCGCTTTGACCGAACTTCAGGTTTCGATTCGGTTGATGCAGGTTCATGGTTTACCATCACGTCTGTCATCAGGTATTGTGTCCGAGTTCAACGCCATGTTCGAAAACCATCTTGATCGGCGCATTTTCAAGACCGTTCGTCATCACACGGCTGACAATCCTCAAACGTTGGCCGGCATCATCGGCGGCGTCGATGCTCGCGAACGCCTGGTGTTGACGTATGACGAATTGTCCGGCGGGATTGCTCGTTTGATTGCATCCGGACACATCGCCGAGGTGACACCATTACATTTTTACGATGCTTCTGAGTCAGGTGGATCAAGGTCATTTTCAGGGATTTCACAAATCGATCATGAATCCGCAGTCGCGGCGTATCGAGAATGGTTTGCCAAACAGGTTGCAGCGCTAGACGATGAACCAGGTGAAGACGACTTCGTCTGGCAGAAAGTAACAATGCGGTGGGCCACGCCGGACGACCGATGGCCAACAGATGCCGATGAAGACGGGGCGGAGCAACTTGCCGACACCATCGCGTTAGTCATCGACGCCAGCGGGCTGGGTGAAATCAATGGATTCGAGTATGGTCGTGGACATATCGATGTGATGATCTTCGGCAAAGCAACAGACGGCGATGTGGATGACATCTACGAGCTTGTTGCACCCGCTTTTCGAACGTTCGGCTGCCCGCCAGGTTCGCGGATCATCCGCACGTACCATCAACCACGTCGTGAAGTGGAGTCTGACGTTGTGGGAGCGTGAGTCGTTTATCCCATCTCAAGACAATCGCGTGATTGGCGATCGTCGACAACGATAGAATACCCCATGCTTAATCGAGTTCTACCCATCCGAATCGCATGTCTGTTCTTGATCGGGATGGCCCTTCCCGGCTGCTCGTCGACCCAGATCGTTTCCCCGGATGCGTTGCCGTTGTATGGCAGCTCGCCTTTTGAACATACCGTGTACACCGGTTCCGATGCGCGGTTTCATTACTTTTCCGCCTCGCACAATAAGATGAGATATGGATTTAAAGTGCCGGTTGAGAAAGCGGATATTTATCCACGTGCATTCGAGCGCACGGGCGACGGTCATGCATTCATTGAAAAGGTAGACGGTCGGGTGATTCATTTAATTGTGATTGGCGGGAATCCTGATCCACCCAGTGAAGTGTGCTGTGAATGATGCGGCTACGCAGGATGGGGATCCACCATCGACTTAGACGGCGAGCATGTTGGCAGTAGCGCCACCCTTCAAATAGCAAGTGTTCACCTTGCTTGTCAGCCTGCCCACGCCGCGGCCAGATTCGTTTTCAGGTGGTCGAGGTTTAAACTGCCGACCACGGCTGTGTCGACCGATGAATGGTTGAATACAAACCGCAAAGCATCAGCGGCCGGCAGATGCCCGGATGCCAGTGGATTTTTGACCACCACGCCGATGCCCGCGTCAGTCGCCATCGCCATGGCGTGTGACATGGTGGTGTCATTCTGGTGATAGGTGAGCATCAATACGTCCGCCCAGTTCAAACATGCGGCTGCGCCTTCGGCGGTGTAACCGGAAAACCCGAGCGCACGTATCAAACCCCTTTCTTTCATTTCGATCAACGTGGGAATTACATCGGTATGGTGAATGACTTGAAGTTCATCACGGTTGGAATGCACGTAGACGATGTCTAGCATGTCGGTGTTCAATCGCCTGAGACTTTGCTCGACGCTCTGACGCGTCGCCTCTTTTGAAAAGTCGTAACTGGACGCGCCGTCTTCAAAGGTTTCGCCAACCTTGGTGGAGAGGACAAATGTGTGGCGCCGATGGGCAATCGCTCTGCCGATGTGTTGTTCACTGAGGCCGTACGCGGGTGCGGTGTCGATGTAATTGATCCCGAGATCGAGCACGCCGTTGAGCAGGTGGTCGACCGCTTGATCGTCGGGCAGGTTGTAACCTTGAGGGTACTTGGCGCCGACGTTTCGGCCGATCTTGAACGCGCCGAACCCGATGGGACTGACCTTCAAACCCGTGTTGCCGAGTTCACGCTGATCCATTGCTCAGCCGTCTCCCATGGCGGTGATGCGACGTCGGGGCGAGGCCAGTCCGCAAGTTGATCGTAAACAATCTGGCGCTGCCCCGGGGTGGTTCGCGCATCAGGCAAAAGATGCATCACGCGCTGTGAAGCCGCAGGCGCGAGGACGAGTTTGGTCGGCCAAACCGTGAAGACATTGTTTTCATGCAGCACGACTTCCCCAACCGGGCGACGCCCCCCTTTCTGCTTCCCCTCGGCTTTGTTGACGGTGTAGGTTGTCCATTCCACACCATCAAGGGTGATTCCCGGTATGGTTGATTGAAGTTCCTTTATCGTGTGCATGACCAGTTCCTCGCGCGACATACCCACGCCGTCCTCGGACACCTGTCCGCCAATCTGCCATACGATCCTGCCCTGGGAATCGCGATCGGTGGTGATGGTCACGCGCGTGCGTCGGCCATCAATGCAGTGGCCGGTCAGTGGCGGCAAAGGGCCCCGTGCGAGAATCATCTGAACGGGCCGGCGTTGCATGGCTTCGGCCGGCAGGCCCGCAAGCTCCCGCAGATATTGATTGCCTTCCCCGGCGGCAAACACGACGTGGTCTGTGTTGATACAAAGGGCATGGCTTCGATCGGGATCGTCCAGATTGATCGCCATGACACCGGCCGGCGTCGTCGAGAATCGAAAACTCATTCGATCCGTCAGTTTCAGCAGGCGATCATGATGCTGGGAGGCCAACTCGGCGATGAAACTTTGCGGCGAAATCACCTGTTCGTTTAGTTTCATGACGTTGCCACGAATCTGTTTCAAGGCTTCGGGCCATTCGTCTCGATAAATCGAAGTCGGCCTGACGGTCAAAGCATGGCTTGCGGCAAACATGCCAAGCATGGAGCGCAACGATTCGGTCGACCAAAGATGGCAATGCATGGAACGCAATCGCGTCAGACGCAGATCAGGTGTGGCTCTACCCTCAAGACATTGACGCCATCGCGTTGGCAGCGACTTGACGGCGTCGGCGGAGCGCGTGAACTTGCCACTCAGCGCGTACTTCAAGCCGCCGTGAATGATGCCTTGCGATGCAACGGTTTGCCCGCTTCCCAATGCGTGTTTTTCGAGGAGAAGGGTGCAGTAGCCGGCACGGTGGAGATCGTCGAGCAGCCAGAGCCCTGCGGCGCCACCGCCGAAGATCACCACATCAACCGAGATTTCACGGGCAGCCATGCGGGGATCATGCGATCAGTTGCAGGGAGTGTCAAACCCACAGCGACTACGATCCAACGCCAAAGAAATCGATCTTGTTGTCCTTCATCTGCTTTCGCAACTCGCTCAAGTACCTGCTGAAATCGTCGGGCAACCAGGTTTTCGGGTAGTTGTCCCGAACATCGATCAACACCACATACGCTTCCTTGAGTTTGCCGCCCTGCCAGAGATGCTCCGCTTCGGAAAGCTTGTCCTTGAACGTGATTTGCTGACCGAGGTCGGTCAACAGTTGATCCATATTTGTCGGCAACGCCGCCTGGCTGTAGTTGTCCTTCATACCGATCAGCATGCGCTGGGCGCCGCGGAGGTCGCCGGTTGCCCAGGTTTCCTGCACTTGTGTCAGTTTTTCCTGCACTTCGATTCGGACGGCCGGGTCCACCGTCGGCGTGGGGACATCGTCGACCTTATTGATCGACGGTGCCACCGCGATCGGCTTGTCTTCGATCTTCATCGGTGTGAATTCGATCTTTGACTGCTTGTTGCCGTCGGTGTTCGACGGTTTGGCGTCGCGGGAGCCGGAGGTGTCCTTCGTGTTCGTATCCTTCGACGGCTCGGAGCCGTCCGGCTTGTCCCGATTCATCACGAACAACACCACGACGACGATGATCAACACGGCATTGAAACCGATCAGACCCCAAGTCATCGTGCCGACCATTTTGTTTTTCTTTTCGAGATCACTCAGCGCCGTGCCGGGATTCTGGCTGGCGGTGTTGAACGCATTGACGGCATTGGCGCCGAGCGCGGTTTGTGCTCCCGGTTGGATACCGGTTTGCATACCCGGCTGCGCGCCAAGTTGGGGGGCAGCACCGAAACCCGGTTGACCGGCTCCGACCGGCTGCTGCGCTGCCGGCGCCGCGGCCTGCGGTTGCCCGAACGCCGGTTGCGTATCGGCGGGCTGCGGCTGAACTGGCGCCGGCTGAACCGGTTGCGTTTGCGCGAAGCCGGGCTGCGGCGCGTTCGGTGCAAAGGGTTGCTGGACGGGCGCCGCCGGCGCGGCTGCTGCACCGGGGTTTTGACCGCCGGGCACGGCATTGGTCATGCCCGTACCGAGCACCGTGCTGAGCAGGTCGCCGGTCGGCGCCGGTGGTGGCGTGGCGCCCGGCGCGGCGGTCTCGGCTGCGCCGGTGATCGCTGAAATTTCCTTGTCCAGCGATTTCTGTGCAGCGTCCGCCTCAGCTTTCGTTTTGAACGGCAGCCCCAGTTCGTTGCGTTCCTTGGGGCGGGTGAACATCGTCTTGCAGTTGCCGCACTTCGGATCCGTCGGAGCTACCTTCGTACCACAACTGTGGCAGTAGCCCAAGAGGTTAGCAACGCCAGGCACATTGCGGGCAACGGACCAGAACTGTTTGGTCGTCGGGCCGCGCAGGACGGTCGTCGGTTTGAGCTTGCCGCCTTTGGCCATCTTTTCGACGACTTCGTAACTGCAACCGGGCATGAACGGGTTAGCCTTGTTGCGGATGTACCAAGGGCCCATGGAAATCTGCGTAGCGCGCCGGCTCAACGGCTCAAACAGCCCGCCGCACTCCTCACACTGATCGGGCATCGGCTGATCGGCCGGCACCGACTGAGGGTGGCCGCAGTAGGGACAAAGAATGACTTGCGATTCGCTGCTCATGGGCGGGTCTCGTTCCGTCACACCGGTTCGATGACGCGTGACGTTGACAATGTCGCCACGGACGGTAGCGTGGCGGCATGAATTACCATTTAATCCTCATCGGCATTCTGGGTGCGGCACTGGCGGGCTGTGGTTCGACGACCGGGGGGAACGGCGGGCCCGGTCCAGGCAGCAACCCCAACGCCAACAGGGGTACGCCGCCAACCACGAATTCAAACCATTCTAACACCACATCGACCACCCAGCCAGTATCCCGGCCGGTCGCGTACCTCGGTGGCAAACCCATTCGTCCGGAACAGTTACATACCGCCCTGATGGAAGCCAGTGGCGGTCGCATCCTTGAAGAATACATCCTCGACAACCAGATCCGTCTCAAGCTCGCCGAGGCCGGCAAAATCGTGACCAACAACCTGATCCAGCAGGAACGGTCGATCCTCTTGGCGACGCTATCACCCGATGCAAACCAGGCAGCGCGGCTGCTCGAAGAATTGCGCAAGCGCCGGGGGCTGGGGACCACGCGCTACGACCGCTTGCTCCGCCGCAACGCCGGGCTTCGACTGCTCGTGCAGGGTGACGTGAGCATTCCCGAACAGCGCATCCAGCAGGCGTATCAATTGAAATACGGCCCGCGCTATGAAGTGCGCCTGATCGTCGTTGATTCGGTCAGCCAAGCGGCGGCGCTGATCCGTCAAGCCCGCGCTGGAACGAAATCGTTTGCCGATCTGGCGATCGAACACAGCACCGATCGAAGCCGCGCCGGCGGTGGGTTGCTCCCGCCGATCAGCCCCGTTGACCTGACTTGGCCCGACGGCGTGCGCGAAGCGGTGGCGAAACTGGAGGTTGGCGACGTCAGCAATCCGATCGCACTGGACCAGGGTTTCGCAATCCTGAAGTTGGAAAAGAAAATCGCCGCCCAACCGGTAAAATTGGACGATGTGAAAGCACAGTTGCAACAGGTCGTCCGCCGCACCATCGAAAGCGGCCTGATGCAAAAACACGCCCGCCGGCTGCTCAGTGAAGCCGACGTGTTGGTGGTGAATCCGGCGCTGAAAGATAGCTGGGACCACATCAAGCAACTCGGTACCGACAAATAGCCACCAAGGAAAATGCACGCATCAGTGTCCATGCCGAGGCTGACCGCTGATCGCAAAAAGCTGAAAGCTTCAAAGTCATGGAAATCCAACCTGCATCCCGCATCCTCCGCTTGCCTCCTTACGTGCTCGGCCGGCTCAAGAACCTCATCTATGAACGCCGCAAGGAGGGCATGGATGTCATTGACCTGAACATGGGCAACCCGTCCGATGCACCGCCGGACGCCGTCGTCGACAAGTTGCGCGAAGCCGTGCTCGATCCGCGCAACAGCCGCTACTCCGTGTCGTCCGGCGTCTACAACCTGCGCCGCGACATGGCGCTCAAATACAAGCGCAAATGGGGCGTCGAACTCGACCCCGAAACCGAAGTCATCGCCACCATCGGCTCCAAAGAAGGCTTCAGTCACATGTGCCTGGCCATGCTCGGCCCCGGTGACATCGCCGTCGTTGGCAACCCCGCGTTTCAGATTCACAACTACGCGATCATTCTCGCCGGCGCGTCCACCGTGCAGGTGCCCCTGGGCAACGACGACGCCTTCCTCGAACGCATTGAACACACGCTCGAACACCTGTCGCCCAAGCCGAAGGTCATCGTGCTCAACTACCCGCACAACCCGACGGCGATGACGGTCGAGCCGGGCTTTTTCGACAAGGTGGTTAAGGTCGCCGAGCGGCATCAAGTGATGGTGCTGCACGACTTTGCCTACGGCGAGACGTGCTTTGATCAGTACCAGGCGCCGAGCTACCTACAAGCCGACGGCGCCAAGGATTTCGGCGTTGAGTTCTCCACGCTCAGCAAGCCGTACAACATGGCTGGCTGGCGCATCGGATTCTGTTGCGGCAACGCCGAAATGATCAAAGCGCTCGGCACCATCAAAGGTTACTACGACTACGGTATCTTCCAAGCGGTGCAGATCGCCTCCATCATCGCCATGCGCGAAGGCGACAAACACATCGAACAGCAGGCGCTCATTTACGAACAACGCCGCGACGTGCTGGTGCGCGGCCTGCGCCGCCTCGGCTGGCAGGTCGACTCACCCCGCGCCACCATGTTCGTCTGGGCCAGGGTCAGCGACGAACACCTCGCCCCCTACCATGGCAGCACCAACGAATTCTGTATGGCAATGGTCGACCAAGCCGAAGTCGCCATGACCCCCGGCGCCGCCTTCGGCGACTTGGGCGAAGGTTACGTCCGCATGGCGCTGGTCGAAAACGAACAACGCATCCGCCAGGCCATCCGCCAACTCACCCGCGTCCTCAAACCGTCAGAGACGACGGTGGTGTGACATTGTGTGAAATTGTTTCGCTGCGAATCCTCCACCTACTCCGACGCCCCGCCATCTCCGCGTTCGTACAACTTACCCATCAGTTTGCCGTACAACATCGTCGGTCCTTCTTCGTTCAATTGAACCGGGGCCTGCGACGGTGAGGTATTCAATTCGGGACGGATGGCTTTCTTGCGGCTGATCGCCGCCTTAACGGTTTCTAACATCGATCGGCTCTGATCAAACAACGCTTCGGCCCGTTTGATCATGCGCGTCATACGCTGCTCGGATGACTCCCATTGTTCGAGCACGGACGCCAGTCGGCGTTCAACTTTTTCCATACGTTGCGTGAGCGATTCCTCCACCCCCGCGATCCATTCGTCGTAGTGGCTCAACGCCTGGGTGACATCCTGTTCCAGTTTGTCGCGCAGTTGGTTTTGTTCACGGCGCACTTTGTCAATCGCGGACTGGCCCTGGGAAGTGTGCGCCTCGGCCGCCTTGAGCAGTTGCGTGCCCAACTTGATGCGTTGTTCCGCCTGGTCCTGCACCTGTTGCAAAGACTGGATTTTGTCGCGCGGCGTCGACGATGCACCGCGGCCGGATAAATCAAGTCCGTTTGTGGTAGGCGTTGGCGGCAAGGTGTTGGTGCGGCGATCGCTCATGGCTTGGTCCCTCCTCCAGTTATTCGGCCGTTGCTCGCGCCTGCCTGCACATTCGATTCATCCAAACCCACCGAACCGCCCACCGCCCTGCAAACCCGCATCGCCATCGGTAAAGTGATCGTATGAAAGCCATCGAACTGATCAACGTTCTCCGCGACATCGCCCCGGAATACCTTGCCGAGAAGTGGGACAAGGTCGGGCTCCACGTCGGCCGACACGACCAAAATGTCCGCCGTGTCTTGTTGTGCATTGACCTGACTGAACCGGTGCTCAACGAAGCCATCAAGAAGAAATGCCAGATGATTGTGGCGTACCACCCGCCAATTTTTCAGCCGGTGGAACGGCTGGTCGCGGACAACGATCCGCGCAAGGCCGGCAACTGGAAACAAACCCTGC
>JANQKH010000553.1 GCA_028281215.1 Phycisphaeraceae bacterium
ATCTTAATCCGCCCCATGTGTGACACGTCGAAGATGCCGCCAGCGTCGCGCACCTGCCGATGTTCTGCGAGGATCGAGTCGTAAAGGATCGGCATTTCCCAGCCGGCAAAGTCGACCATCTTGCCGCCTTGCTCGACGTGGTACTTGTAAAAAGGTGTTCGCTGCACGTGTCGGTTCCTGTTGAAAGGGAGGCGACAGGCTAGCGAATTGTGAGGGAATTGCCAGTTGTGCGTGCGCGCATCAGGCGATGACATCCATCACCGGCTTGCCGCGCGTGATCGGCAGTGGACGGTTTTGAGCGTCGCGCACTTCTGTTTCGTGATGAATGCCCAGCAGGTGATACATCGTCGCCGCCAGGTCATCGGGTTTGACCGGATTGACCGCAGGGTACGCGCCGTGCTCGTCCGATTCGCCGTAAACATAACCCTGTTTGACACCCGCGCCCGCGAGCAGCGTGGTGTAGCAGAACGGCCAGTGGTCGCGACTTTTGTTCTTGTTGATCTTCGGCGTGCGACCGAACTCGCCCATCCAGATCACCAGCGTTTCATCCAGCATGCCGCGTTGGTCAAGATCATTAAGTAACACCGGCAGCGTGTGCTCGGTCATGGGCAGGTGGCGTTTTTCGATGATGGGAAACATACGGGTGTTGTCAAAGCCGTGGGTATCCCAGCCGCCGTCAGTGGTACGACGTCCGCCAATCGATCCGGAAAAGTAAACGCTGACGAATTTCACACCGTGTTCGACCAGTCGCCGCGCCAGCAGGCAACCTTGGCCGTAGTCTGATCGCCCGTAAGCTTGTCGCATATCGTCCGGTTCTTTGGAAAGATCGAAGGCGTCGCGCAAACGCTTCGAGTTAAGCATGCCCAGCGCCTTGGTGTAGTACGCATCCATGCCGCGGGCTTCGGCTGACCAATCCAACATGCGAGCCTGGGCGTCGACCAGTTTCTGCATTTGTCGTCGGCGTTCGAGTCGCTTCATCGATAAGTGCGACGGCAGACTCAATTCGGGCAACGCAAATCCCGGCTCATTCGGATCGCGCGCCACGAACAGCGGATCGTGACCCTTGCCGAGAAAGCTTGCGTGTTGGCCCGGAGTTATTGAACCATCGCGGACCGTGTACGGATAACTCACAAACGTCGGCATCGCGTGTTGATTGGGAATGAGTTTGTCGACCACCGAGCCATACGCGGGGTAGAGATCGATCGTGTCGCGCAGACGTTGGTCATCAGTGGCCGGCGAGGCGCCGGTGAGCGCGTAGTAGCCGGCGGAGTTGTGGTTGTTCATCCGATGCGTCATCGTGCGAATGAGCGACACCTTATGCATCATCTTCGCCGTGCGCGGCAAGCGTTCACTGATGAGAATGTCATCCGCGGAGGATTGGATGGGTTTGTACGGCCCGCGAATGCCCTCCGGCGCGTTCGGCTTCATGTCGAACATGTCCAGATGCGACGGCCCACCCCATTGAAAAAGAAAAATCACACTCTTGGCGCGCGGCTTGATCGCTGGAATCGCACGCGCATCCGCAGCTTGCAAAAGTTTTGGCAACGTCAACCCCAACGCCCCCATACCGCCAATCTTGAGCAGGGTGCGGCGAGAATGGGCCGTGTGACGAAAATCCGGGCAAGCGTGTTGATGGAGATGTGGTTTCATGGCGTTTGTGACAGGCATGTGTATTCAATGGCGAAACAGGAACTCCTTCGAGTTCAACAGTGACCATGCGATGTCTTCCAACGCGGAGCGTTTGTTGTCCGCATTGTCAATTACAGTCAACATCTCAGCCGACTCGCGTGCCGTTGGACCGCGCGACAGAATCGACCAGTAGAGTTGCGAAATCATCTGTTGTCCGTTCTGTTTTTCTTTCAGTATGCGTGTGATTCGATTGTCCTTGGCGGTCAACGCCTGATCGATCATCCGGCCGCTGATGAGTTCAAATACCTGCCCCAATGCGGTTTCGTTGGAGCGTTCGCAATCACAACTGGTGACGCGGGCGGGTTTACCGAACAGTTTCAGGAAGCGATCGCCGGGGCTTGGATCGCTGTCACGGTAGACCTTGTTGATGCCGGGCAATTGTCCGGCGCGGATGGGTTTGTCATAGCCGTTGTAGCGAATGTCGGTGTTCATCGCGATGCCGATCGCGTCGGCGAGTTGTTCAGCGGAGAGTCGCCGCACCGCCGGTCGAGCAAACGCCGTCGTTCCTTTTTCATTGGTTGCCGTCGGCGCGGACGCATTTTGGTACGTGCGAGAGTTGGCGATGAGACGCACGACCTGTCGCAGGTCAAATTTCTGATCGACGAAACACTGCGCCAACGCATCCAACAGCTCTGGGTGGCTCGGCGGATTCGTGTCGCGGAAATCATCGA
>JANQKH010000573.1 GCA_028281215.1 Phycisphaeraceae bacterium
AGGTCGGCCAGGGCGATGCGGTCGGTCTTGGCGTCCTGCAACTGAGCAACGGCCTTGTCGCGGGCGGCGGTTTGCTGGGCCTTGGCTTCGTCCAACTCATCGCGCAGTGTCTTGGACTGGTTCAACAATTGCTCACGCAGTTCGCGGTCGGCGGTGGTGGAGCGCTGGTCCAGTTCACTGATACGTTGTTCGAGATCTTTGATCGCTTCGTTGAGTTGACGTGTGACGTCTTTGATGGCGTTGGTGCGCTCGGTGTTTTCCGACTTGATGCTGTCGATCAACGACTTGACCTCGCCCTTGATGAACTCCTCGAGCGAGTCGAGGCGCTTTTTCATTTCGTCGCGCAACGCCGCGTTGTCCTGGTCGAGCCGGGTTTCGAGGTTGGCGAGTTTGCGGTCGGTCTCGCGCGACTGGGCGCCGAAAAGAATGTCCCGGACCTGATCTAGGCTTTCACCGCTGGCGCCGCTGGGGGCGGGGTTGTCGCCGTTGTTGCCGTCCTTGGTTTTTGCTTGCTTTGCCATGGGGATTGCCCTTTCGGATTCTCAATTTGGGGCGTACCGATCCATCATCGTTTCAATGGGACCGAGCCTGAAGCACAATCTGCATAATCGTTACGAATAATACGATGCCGACAATCGATACCGGCCCGTGTCGGGTTATTGGGCGTGGGAAATCGGGTCGTCCACCACGGCGAGTCGGTTTTGACTTGCTTCTCCGTCGCTAAGATAGTGCGGAGCCGCGATCGTGACTCACCGTAACCATGATATCGGACGCGGCTTGGTATCACCATCTTTTTAGTGAGATTGTCATGAAAACACGCCTGTGGCTGCGATTGTTGGACGGATTGCTTCCGGTTTTGGTGCTGACGCTGATCGTCGGTTGCGCGTCCACGACCGGCAAACCGACGCCTTCTGCAAATGGGAATGACCGTGCGGGAACAGCAACGGATCACCATGTGGCGGACGGTTCGACGCGGAAGGCGCCCAACTCGGTTCACGGCACGTCCGGTCAACCGAGCACGAACGTGCATCGGCCGACACCGCTGGAGATGGAAGAGGCCGCCGCCAGTCGTTCGCCGTTGAAGGGTGTGGCGGCACCGGCGTTTACCTTATTGAACCAGCAGGAGAAACCGGTCTCCCTCGATGCGATGCGCGGCAAGTGGACGATCCTCTACTTCTACCCGAAGGACGACACGCCTGGTTGTACCTGTCAGGCCACTGAGTTCACCGATATCCTTCGACGGATTCACACGCTCAACGCGCAGGTGTTCGGCGTCAGCCCGGACAACCCCAGCAGCCATCGCTTTTTCATCAACAAATATAAACTCGGCGTCACGCTGTTGAGCGATACGGATCATAAAGTCATGTCGCAATACGGCGCGTATGTGCCTTTTAAGGTTGGCGCCATTGAAGGCCATCGCGTGGTGCGCAGCACGTTTCTGATCGATCCCCAAGGCAAGATTGCATACCATTGGCCGGAAGTGATTCCGCAAGGTCACGCCGCGCGGGTCCGTGACAAACTTGCCGCGATTCAGAAGCAGGCGACCGGCTCCTGACGTCGAGTGAGCCCACTGAAAAGTTCTGAACAAGAAAAAACCCCACCGGCACTTCGAGAGAAGCACCAGGCGGGGCTACCGGGGGCAAGGTTGATGTCGGAATCATACTTCACCGGGCATACCATGCAATAACCCGAAAGCATTATTATTCTGTCTGACCCTACTAGACAGAAGACGCGGCGTCCGGAACGCCGGGCGATGATCAAGGGATGCCAAATGGGTACGGAAACCGAGTTAACAATCCGGGGGCAAACGCTGATCAACGATGTCAACGCGTGCGAGCCGGCGCAGGGGCAGATGGCCTTGTGGTGGCTGGGCCAGCACAGTTTCATCGTCAAGGCCGGCCATACCATCCTTTACATCGATCCTTTCCTCTCGCACCACCCCGACCGTCTTGTGCCCCCGTTGGTCGAACCACAACAGATCAATCACGCCCATGCGATCTGCGGCAGCCACGATCATCTTGATCATATTGACCGGGCCGTCTGGCCCACGATAGCCGAGGCTTCACCCAATGCTCGATTTGTTGCGCCCGCACTGATCGTGGATACCCTTGTCGAAGATATCGGCATTCGCATCGATCGATTCAAAGGGTTGGACGATGGTCATTCCACGACGATTGCCGACGTGAAATTGACAGGTATTGCCGCCGCCCATGAGTTTCTCGATCAGGATCCGGCGACCAAGCAGTATCCCTATCTCGGCTTTGTGATTGAATGGCAGGGCTGCACGTTGTATCACGCCGGTGACACCTGCTGGTATGACGGCCTGCAATCCAAACTCAAAGCATTCGAATTCGACGCCATGTTGCTGCCGATCAACGGCCGTGACGCCAAACGACTATCCGCCGGCATCATCGGCAACATGACCTACCAGGAAGCCGCCGACCTGGCCGGGCCGTTGCAACCCGGTCTCGTTGTGCCTACCCACTACGATATGTTCGCCGGCAACCCCGGCGATCCCGACGCTTTCTGCGAATACATGCAGGTGAAGTACCCGTACGCGCCAACACACGTCTGCCGGTATGGCCAGCGGTTCACCATTGGCGAAGCAAGTTCGTCTTGATGCGTGTGTCAGAAGGGTGGCTGGGGCAAGGGAGTTTTTGCGACGTACCGCAGTGTTCTACCGGGTCGGACAAATAACCTTGACGAATTGAATGCGAAGTGCTGTGGCACGCTGAGCCTTCGCCACAGCCACCCGACGGCTCATTTGACCTCCCGCTGTCTCGCTTTGCTGCTCTACTCTTTTGCTACTCGTCAATCTTCCAACGTCTCTGACATCGCATCCAGGAACGGGCGTCGGCCGAACGAAGCATACGTGGCGATCAAGCGCAATGCGTCAGGATCAACGGAGATGGTCATGTTTTCCACGCCGTCGTCAGATGCCTTCGGGCAGGTACGCAGGAGTTTGGACAGGAGTTTGTCCGCCTGTTGGAGCGTGTCGGGGTGGACGTGATCAATGATGTCGCGACAGATCTCTGCTCGTTTTCCCATGGCGAACTCCCACAGAGGGTGAGTCGCCGGCCGTGGCGAACAGTCGCGTCCAATGCTTCCCGCGGCATGATCGTTTGATCGGCATGCCATTCTAACAAATCGCACCGGCCCCTCCAACGCCGTCCTTCGATTATCGGACACCGCGATTCATTGTTCCCAAGCGATCTAGCCGTTAGAATCATTACAGGTGAGTCTTTCGGTTCGACCGGTATGTTCAGGAGTGTCTGCGTATGTGGTACAAGGTTTCGTGGTTGACGTTCTGGGTTTCGATGACATTGTGGGTGGGCAACTTCTGGGGCTGCGCCGCGCCTGGTGAGGATCAGAACTACCGCGCCCATGCCGACGGCGGGGGGCTGTACGAGCGTGAAAACCATGACCGCCCGCGCGACCCCAACGAGAAAGGCATCTTCGCCGGCATTCGCGATTCGATCGAAGCCGCACCGGCGCGTGATCAGTCAACGTCCAACTCATCGGTCACCAACCGCGGCCCCGAGGGTGGTGAAGGCGACGCCGGCGCCGATGGTGAAAACACCGAAGCCGCCAACGCTGGTGAATCGTATGTCGCCATGCCGGAGGAAACGGAGCCGTCCATCACATCGTTGGACCGTTCCCACTGGAAGAAGATTAAAGTGCAACCAGACGCCGGCGTCACGGAGCACAACCCGATTTACCACAAAGATTGCCCGTCCGACCGCGCGCATCAGAAGGTTGATTTCTCGAAGTCAGTCGAAGACCAATTGATCGCCTCGTTGGATGGCGCGTATGCGATGCAGTGGGATGAGCATCACACCATTCAGATGTTCGCTCAGGTGGGCAAGCACTGCTTCGATACAGTGGCGTTGCCCGTTCGTGTGGTGATGCAACATCCATGGACGGTCGTGACCACACCCTGATCTTCAACGCCACGCCTTAATTTTAAACACCCGATCTCGGTTTAGCTGCGTCGCTTGCGACGCGCTCCACGTTTCACATTGACTGCCGGCATCACCTCAATCGTTCGGCCTACAATAGCCCGCCATGCCGCGCGACCAGTTTGAATTGATCAGCGAATTCCAGCCGATGGGCGATCAGCCCGCCGCCATTGATGCGCTCGTCGCCGGCATCGAACGTGGCGATCCCTACCAGACCCTGCTCGGTGCGACCGGTACGGGCAAGACGTTCACCATCGCCAACACCATCGCCCGGCTCAACAAGCCGACGCTGGTGATCAGTCACAACAAAACCCTCGCCGCGCAGCTTTACGAAGAGTTTGCCGAGTTGTTCCCCGACAACGCGGTCAGCTATTTCGTGTCGTACTACGACTACTATCAGCCGGAAGCGTACATCCCGCAGCGTGATATTTACATTGAAAAAGACGCGTCCCGCAATGACGACCTCGACCGCCTTCGATTGGCCGCGACGACCAATCTCGTCAGCCGCAACGATGTGATCATTGTCGCGAGCGTGTCCTGCATTTTTGGTTTGGGTTCGCCGGAAGAATACAAGAAAAATGTGATTAGCATCGCACGCGGTCAGATGCTCAACCGGCGCGATCTGCTCGGAGCCTTGGCGGACCTGCAATACACACGCAACGACATCGAGTTCAAACGGGGCATGTACCGCGTGCGCGGCGACGTGGTCGAAGTGTTCCCCGCCAGCGAAGAATACGCCTGCCGTATCGAACTGTTCGGCGACGAGGTCGAATCACTGCAATACATCAACCCGCTCACCGGCGAAATCCTCGCTGACGAAAAACAGGTCTTCATCTACCCGGCCGTGCACTACATGATGGATCCGACCACGCTCGAACGCGCCGTCGATGACATCAAGGAAGAGCTCGAGCACCAGGCGATTCAACTCCGCCATGACGGCAAACTGCTCGAAGCGCAACGGCTCATGGCGCGGACGAAGTACGACATCGAAATGATCCAGGAGATCGGCTACTGCTCCGGCGTGGAGAATTACAGTCGATACCTCGACGGCCGCCCGCCCGGCTCGACGCCGTACACGCTGCTCGATTATTTCCCCGAGAATCGCAACGACTGGTTGCTGGTCATCGACGAAAGCCACGTCACGTTGCCGCAGATGCGCGCGATGTATCACGGCGATCAACACCGCAAGAAAACCCTCGTCGAACACGGTTTCCGCTTGCCCAGTGCGATGGACAATCGGCCGCTCATGTTCGACGAGATTGAAAAGAAGTGGCCGCAGGTGATGTTCGTCACCGCCACGCCGGGACCGTACGAGTTGGAAAAAAGCAGCGGCGTCGTCGTTGAGCAGATCATCCGGCCGACGGGGCTGGTCGATCCGGAAATCGAGATTCACCCGGCCGCCAACCAGGTGCCGCACCTGATGGAAATGGCGCAACGGCGCGCGGTTAAAGGTGAACGCACGCTTGTGACCACGCTGACCAAACGCCTCGCCGAAGACCTTGCCGCTTACCTCGCGGAAAACGGGCTGAACTGCAAGTATCTGCACAGCGAAATCGACACGCTCGACCGCGTGACTATTCTGCGCGAACTGCGCGAAGGCAAGTTCGATGTTCTCGTCGGCGTCAACCTCTTGCGCGAAGGGCTCGACCTGCCGGAGGTCTCGCTCGTGGCCATTCTCGA
>JANQKH010000587.1 GCA_028281215.1 Phycisphaeraceae bacterium
GATCCATATCGACCTGCCCAACCAGCCCGTCGGTCAGATCGCTGCGCGAATCGGCGAGCGTGTCATTCATAACGCGCAACTGATTGTGCAGAATCATGCGCTGGCGGAGCACCTTGGCCAAATCTCTTTGGGCGGCGTCCTCCTCCATCGTGCGCTGCTTGAGAACCGGTTCCAGTTTGAATTGAAATGATGCCATGGTTTGCATCCTTGCTTGACATCGGCGTCCTTGATTTCATCGTCAGGATCGAGCCGGTTGCGCCATCGGTTGGCTTTGTTGTTGCTGGAGTCGTTGCAATTGCTGCGCCAGATTGGTTTTGACGCCTTGGATATTCTGAATCAGTGCGAGCAGCATGCGTTTGGCAGTATTGAAATCGGCTTTGCCTTTCACGTCACCGGCGCCTTGCCGCAACAATTGGTCAATCGCCGACTTGGTGGCGATGGCGAGGTCGTAATCAGGATTGCTCCCGGCCGCGTAGGCACCGATGTTGAGCAAGTCTTCCACTTCGCGGTAGTGATGCACGAGTCGCAACACCTCCCGCCGCGCCTCTTGGTGTTGAACATCGGTCACATCGTTAGCGACACGGCTGATGGACGTGAGGACATCAATAGCGGGCCAGTGCCCTTCGTTGGCGAGTTTCTGGCTCAGTTGAATATGACCGTCGAGAATGCCGCGCGCGGCGTCAGAGATCGGATCGGTCAGTTCGTCACCCTCAACCAACACGGCATACAACCCGGTGATCGAACCGCGCGATGTACGACCGCAACGTTCCAACAAGCCGGGCAACATTGAAAAAACACTCGGCGGAAACCCTTTGGTCGCAGGTGGTTCACCTGCAGCGAGCCCCACCTGCCGTTGTGCTTGGCAGTATCGTGTCACCGAATCAATCAGCAGCAACACGTCTTTACCCTCGTCACGAAAATGCTCGGCTACCGCGGTCGCAACGTTCGCGGCGCGAATGCGCAGCAACGGCGATTCGTCGCCCGTGGCGCAGACGACAACGCTCTGTTTGAGGCCTTCTTCGCCCAGTTGTTGATCGACAAAGTCGCGCACTTCCCGACCGCGCTCACCGACCAGACCGATGACCGTCACGTCGGCTGAGGTGTGTTTGGCCATGGTGGCCAGCAGCGTGCTCTTTCCCAAGCCGGGCAGCGCAAAGACACCCAGGCGTTGGCCGCGCCCGACCGACAGCAACCCATCCACCGCGCGGACGCCTGTCGCCAGCGGTTGATTGATCGGCGGACGGTCCATCGGATCGATAGGCGCGCCGGCGAGTGGCTGGGGGATGACATCGGTCAACGGTCCCAAGCCGTCGATCGGTTCACCCATCGCATTGATGACGCGACCGAGCAGTTGCCGACCGGCGGGAACATACTGATAGAACTGCTGTGCAGTGACGCGATCCCCACGACGAATGCCGGTCATGGCACCAAGCGGCATCACGACGGTGTAGTCTTGATCGAATCCGATCACTTCGCCCGCCGAAAGGCCAGCGCGGGAATCAATGGCCACCGAAGCGCCGACCGGCACAGGCAGGTCCGCGACGCGAACCGCTAACCCGCGCGATTCAATCACCGTGCCGCGCATGGCAACGGGGCAAGTCTGCTCCAGCAATTGAATTTGTTCGGTGAACAGCGGCATTGTTTTATTGGGATTCCGATTCGGCGCCTGGCGCTTCCGTCTGATTCAAGCCAGTGGGGCCTGCGAAGTCTGCGGCGCCAGTTGGTTCGTTCACGGACACTTGGTTTCGATCGGAGGGAAGAATGGTTTGCACCAGGCGATCCAACTGCGTGTCAACCGTGGCGTCGATGCGACCTTTGCCGAAATCGATGATGCAACCGCCTGCTGAGACGGCATTGTCATCGTCAACGCGCACACGTTCGAGATGCGAAAGGCCGTGCAACAGTTGTGGCATCGCTTCGTCGATAATCGGCCGATCGGCTGGATTCACTCTGATGGTGACGTTGCACGGCTTGAGCACATAGCTCAACGACTCCGCAAGTTGATGTACGACAACGGTCGGGTCCATGTCGACCACACGATGGACAACCTTCTCACCGAAGATGGCGCCCATGCGCAGGATGGCCTGTTTGCCTTCGGTTTCCATCGCTTCGCGTTGCGCGTTCCATTGGGCGAATTCGCGCTGCCAGGTTTCCGAAAGCTGTTCCAACTGCCGGCGATGTTCGGCCAGCGCCTCGGCATGGCCTTTCTCACGCCCTTCCGTTGCGCCCTTGGCAAACCCATCTTGATATCCCTGTTCATAGGCTTGCTCGCGCGCCTGATCGGCGATCTGACCGGCTTGTTGTTTGGCTTGATGGACAATCTTTTCAGCATGCAACTGCGCTGCCTGACGCAACTGGTCAGCCTGACGGCGCAGATCGCCCATATCCAGAACGATGGCGTCTTTGGTAGCGGAACCTGAGGATTCATTCTTGAGGACGGGCATCTTGGCGCGAGCACTCCTTCATCAGACGATCAGATCCTTGTCTCCGCCGCGACCTGCGATGATGATTTCGCCAGCGTCCTCGAGCCGACGGACGATATCGACGATGCGTTGCTGCGAAGTTTCGACGTCGGTAACGCGGACGGGCCCCATGAATTCCATGTCTTCCTGGATGAGTTCGGAAGCGCGGGCGGACATGTTGCCGAAAATTTTCTCCTTGAGTTCTTCGCTCGCGGTCTTAAGCGCCAGAGCAAGTTCTTCGTTATCCACCTCTTTGAGCACAGCTTGAATGCCTTTGTCGTCGACGAGTTTGATGTCTTCGAACACGAACATGAGCCGACGAATCTGTTCCACAAGGTCGGGGGCTTCGTCTTCGAGGCCTTCCATGATGCTCTTTTCAGTGGTGCGATCCACGAGGTTGAGCACCTCAGCGACGGTATCGATGCCGCCGATTTTTTCAAACGATTGGCTGAGCACATTGGAAAGGCGCGATTCCAAACCGCGCTCGACCTCGGCGATCACTTCGGGATTGGTTTGATCCATGCTGGCAACCCGCTTGACCACTTCGACCTGCTTCGGAACGCTCAATCCAGCGAGAATCTCCGACGCGCGATGGTACGGCATGTGGCTGACAATCAGGGCAATCGTCTGCGGGTGTTCGTCCTGAATGAATGTCAACAGGTTTTCCGATCCTGCTTTCTGAAGAAATGCGAATGGCGTTTTGCGCACCTGCGTGCTGATGTGCGCGATGATCTTCTCCGCCTCTTTGGCGTCCATGGTCTTACTCAACAGAGCCTTGGCATAATCCAAACCGCCCTCGTTGACGTACGTGCTGGCGACCACCTGCTGGTAAAACTCAGTAAGCACCTTGGTGCGAACTTCGCTTTCTATGTCGCCCAACCCGGCAAGTTCGCGCGTGACATCTTCGATGACCTTGGGACCCAGTTGGCCCAACAGCATGGACGCGGCGGTTTCATCGATAGACAACAACAGGATTGCCGCCTTGGTGATGCCGCTCAATTCAGTATCCATGTTGATCGTTTTCACAGGCATGTATTTTCTTCATCAAGGAAACTTCGATTACTCATTGCCCTGCCGCATCCATCGCTGGAACATGGCAGCGGAGGATTCGGGACTTCCATTAACCAGTTCTTCGATCTGCTCGACAATTTTTCGGGCGCTGATTTCTTCTTCACCCAGTTCAATTCCCGCCAGCGCGCCTTCAAATTCGTCAGCTTCACTGACCATATCCTCGACGTCCATCGTGGGCGGCACGCCGGCCAACTCCTGGGCAGTGGGTAACGCTTCGGGTTTGGTCGCCTTCTTGACCATGTGGAACATGAGCCCGATGCTAAACAGCGCGAGTCCGCCAAGCACGGCCGGCTGCATCCAACCACCGCCGACCAGGTTCAATACGCCCCCAGAGTTAGCCGACGCGGTCTTGGCCATCAACGTACTGGCGTCCATGACCATGTGCGTGGTGACCGATCCCTTGTTGTCACCGGCTTTGACTTGAGGTTCGACCTGCTTGCGAATCTCTTCGAGCGGTCCGTTCTCCGACTTGGCAAACGCGAGGATGTCCGCCTCGGTCAGTTCCGCATCCTCACCCTTTTCCTGTTTGAGGAGACTGACGACGTAGCTGCGCGGCACGTTTACTGTCACGTTGATTTCCTGCGGCAGGTGACCGATCTTCGTAATCAATGCTTCCGAGGACAAAGTGGGTTCATAGAATTCGGATCGCGTTTCTTCAGTTTCCGACGACGTGCCGTTCTTGGCACCGGCGACGATGTCTTCCCCAACGTTGGATCGCGGTCCCGGTTCACCGCTGCGTCGGACATCGCTGGTCTTGGTGGACTTGGAATCTTCGGTCTTGATCGCCTGCTCGGCGTATTCAAACTTGCGAAGATTCTCCATGCGAACGGGGTCAGGCCGCACGTTGACCGCGACGATGATGCCCGGAACGTAGCGCAACATGTCGCCGATCTTTTCGCGATGAAACTTTTCAAGCTGACCGATTAACATCAGCGCGTCTTCGGACGTGACCATGTCCGGGTCGGCAACGCGATGCACTGTACCCGTGGTCGCATTGACCACCGTGACTTCCTGCGGCGTCATCTCCGCCACCGAACCGCTGACCAGGCCGGCGATCGCTTCCACCAGTTGCTTGTTCATGCGCGTGCCGCCCTGCATAACAACGCTGACAGAGGCAGTCGGCTTCACGTAGGTTCGGCCGAAGCCGGTCGACTCAGGCATGGCGAGCACGACGTCCGCCGCTTGCACGCCCTTCATTTTCTCCACGACGGCCGACAGGAACTTGCGCTTGGCTTCAACAAACGCCATCTTCGTTTTGGATAGCGGATCCCACGCGGACGAGCCGGCGATCATTTCATCGAACGCCTTTGAGGTGTCGGCCACCATGAGGCCGCTCGATTGCAGGTACGAAATCGCCGTAACCTGTTCATCGTTGGCGACGAGCACCTGCCCGCCTTCCTGCTTCACTTCGATCCCGCGCGACTGAAGGTAGCTTGCCACCTGCGCCGGGTTCTCGCTGGCGAAGGATGTGATCGGCACCATCTCCGGCTCGGCGGCGTATTGCACGACCAAGTAGCCGACGAGCACCAGGATGATGACCATCGAGCCGATCAGCAAACGGGTATTGCCCGGCATCTGCCCGAACTGCGCGTTGATCTGTGTCCAATGTCTTTTGAGAAACTCTGGCATCGTTTGGCCTCCATGCCGTCGTTGCCGTGCATCCGTGAATGGCGATGTGGATCAGGTCATTCCATCAGACCCGCATCTGTTTCACTTCTTCGTACGCGTCCACCAGTTTGTTGCGAACCTGAAGCAGCATCTGAAATGCCATGTCCGCTTTCTGCTTGGCCACCAGCACGCTGGCAACATCGTCGCGCTTGCCGGTGCTTAAATCTTCGATCGCCATCTCCGCATCCTGCTGGAGTTGGTTGACCTGTTCAATGTTGTCCATCAACACCTCTTTGAAACTCGGTCCTTGTTGCGCACCGGCGGCGTTCGGCCCTTGCGGCGCGCCCGGCGCTTTCGGCGCCCCGGTGTTCGAGATGAGTCCCAAAGGATCAGTCATGTTCAATCGCTACCGTTCTACGCAATCAAGCGCAAACTCGTCTGTATCATCGACTTGGTTGCCTCCGCCGCTGTGATATTTGCCTCGTACGCCCGGCTCGCCTCCAGAGCGCTGATCATTTCAATGGACGGATCGATGTTCGGATACTCCACATACCCCTCTTCGTCCGCAAACTCATTGCCCGGCTCAAGCTTTTTGCGAAACGGCGACATGTCCAGAGCGATCTCCTGAACGTGCACGCCTTCATCGCGACCGGTGGCTGGGTCGCCGTGCGCGAACACGGCGATGCGCCGGCGAAACGGGCTGTATTGGCCATCGCTGTCAACCAGCGAATTGCGATTCGCCATGTTCGCCGCGATGACCTGCATGCGTGTCCGCTGCGCGACCAAGGCCGATGTCTGAATGTCCAGTGAGCCAAATAACAAGCGATAAAACCTCCGTGGTGATCAGCGATCAAACCCGCCCGCTGATAGCCAATTCGATCATCTGAAACTGGTTGCGAACCAACTCGATACTCAGGTTGTGCGCCAGTGTATTTTCCGCCAATCGTTGCATGGTGCGTTCAAGGTCAACGTTGCTGTGATCATGAAACAGAATGGACTCATGGAGTTCAACCGGCTTGGTTTCCATGCCTTGCTGTTCAAATCGAACCTGATCGGTATCGGATAAACGCAATGACCCGCTCGAAGGCGTCGCCGACGAACGCCGCTCATCAATCGCATCCCGCAAGGTGTCCTGGAACGAAGCGGGATCCAAATCCCTCGCTTTGTAGTAAGGATTGGACAGATTGGCGACGTTGTCCGCCAGCACACGGTGCCGCTGCTCCGTGAACTGAACCACCCGCTCCAATGTGGGCAAGGCGCCTTTGTCAAACATTCCTTTGATCATGCTGCACGCTTTCGAGTCAATCGAAACTTCAAACTCAATCGAGCAATCCCGATGCCACGCCGTTGTGATTCCAATTGATGTGACACTTGGAACTTAGGTTTCATGTCTATTGCCACGCATTGAACAGGCCGCGCAAATCATGCGCGAGGCCTCGACTTTCTTGCGCGAATTGTCATACCGTTTCCGCCACCAGCTTTTGCTCCTTCCACTTCTTGAGCTTCAGACCGAGTGTGCGCAATGCAATGCCCAACGCCTCGGCGGTCTTGCGCCGGTTGCCGCCGAACTGATCCAACGTCAACAGAATCTGTTCCCGCTCGACCTCTTCGAGCGTCCGCGGCTCACCGATGATCGGCGAACTCGGTGACGCAAACCCCGAATAGCCGGCATGCCCGTTCGCACCTAATCGCACGCCCGGCACGGTAACCGGCTGCGCGGCATTGACAGGCGGCGCGGCCCGTTGCAGTTGCACCAACCAGGGCTGAATGGTTTCCGCAGCGATCGTATTGCCTTCCGCGAGCACACTGGCTCGCTCGCAAATATTTTGAAGCTCACGCACATTGCCCGGCCAGTGGTATTGCTGAAGCACCAACAAGGCGTCTTCATCGAACTGCTTGGGCTCACGTCCCTCGCGCGAGGCAACGCGACCGAGAAAATGCTCCGCCAAGAGCGGAATGTCACCCAGTCGTTGCCGCAATGCCGGCACATGCACGGGCAACACATTTAATCGATAGAACAGATCCTGCCTGAAACTGCCCTCCGCGACAGACTGCGCCAAATCCCGGTTGGTCGTGGCGATCACACGCACATCGACATCAAGCGTGGTGCTGGAGCCGACACGTTCGAATTGCTGTTCCTGCAACACACGAAGCAGTTTGGCCTGCAACTCCGGGCTGATCTCGCTGATTTCGTCGAGCAACAGCGTGCCGCCGTCGGCCAATTCAAAGCGCCCTTTGCGCATCTGGTCAGCGCCGGTGAACGCACCCTTTTCGTGGCCGAACAGTTCACTTTCGAGCAGCGTACTTGACAGGGCCGCACAGTTGACCGCGAGCATAACCTTGTCACGGCGCGGACTGTTTGCATGCAACGTGCGGGCGACTACTTCTTTACCCGAACCGGATTCGCCGCAGATCAGCACCGTGCTGTGACAGTTGGCGATCTGCCGAATCTGCTGAGCCATCTCGCGCATCACCGCCGTCCTTCCGACCAGATCCGGCAGCGAATCGTGCGCCTCGGCATTGCTGCGAAGCGCGGCGTTTTCCTGAAGCAGATCAAAATGCGCCACTGCACGCCGAACTGTCAGAATCAGTTCATCGCCCTCAAACGGTTTCTGGATGAAATCGAATGCGCCAACCTTCATCGCTTCCACGGCATCGCTGACCGAGCCGTAAGCCGTCATCAACACAACGGGCAACTGGGCATCCAGTTCACCGAGATGAGCCAACAGTTCCAGGCCGCTCATCTCCGGCATCATCAGGTCGGTAACGACACACGCCGGACGATGCTTGGCCACCTGTTTCAGCGCGGTCGCACCGTCGGCCGCTGCGATGACTGTGTAGCCAGCGCGTTGCAACGTCGTGCCGACGCTGTCGCGCATCATCTGTTTGTCATCAACCACCAGAACTTTCGTACTCATGCTGATCTCCGAAGACGATTGGAATAGCATTCAACCGACGCCGTATCACCGCGTAATTCATCCGCAAAGCCTGATCGACCGTCGGCCGACGAACAGGGAATTCGAATCTCGAACACCGCGCCGGCGTCGTTGGATACACGAATGTTGCCGCCGTGGGCATCCACAATGCGATGAACGATGGCCAAACCAAGGCCCGTACCTGTGTTTCGCGTAGTGAAAAAGGGATTGAAGATTCGGTCGATGTCGTCCTGCTCAATGCCGGGCCCGGAATCGGCGATCGTGATCACATGGAACGCCGAGCCGCTCTCAGCCCGAACGCTGATGCGCAACTCGCGTTCGCTCGCCGCACCGGTTGCCATCGCATCAACCGCGTTGCGTGCGATGTTCAGCAGCGCCTGATGCATCAATTGGGCATCGCATTGGACGGACTCCACGGCGATTTCCACCGAAACGTCAACCGACGCCGCATCCATTGCCGGGCGATGAGCTTCCAACACCCGGGCGATCATCGGCTCAACCGGAACCGCTTCAATTCGCGGCGTGATCTCACGCGAGAAGCTGAGCACATCGGTCACAATGGCGTTAAGGCCTCGTACCGCATCGGCGATCTTCTCCGCCGTTTCACGCTGGGGCTTGACGTCACCTGCTCCACCACTCGGCACGACGCCGCACTCCCAAGCACTGAGGTCTTCAACCAACATACGAGCATAAAGATGAATTGCGGCTAGCGGATTGCGAATCTCGTGGGCGATGCCGGCCGCCATTTCCCCCAGCGCTGCCAATCGTTTGGAGCGCTGCAACTGCGCGTTCTTGCCCGCGAGTTCCTCCTGCAAACGCTCCACTTCCGCCTGCAACACTTCATGGCTGTGTTGCAGCTTGAGTGTGACCGCGTTGTACGATTGAATGATCTCCGCCAGCTCAGCCAACCGTTGATCACGATCGACATCCACTCGCGCAGTTGCATTCACATTCGCGCCGGCATCCGGCGCGGTTGGCATGTCAACACTTGCCGACACGGCATTCACCCCTTGCGGTCCGTAAACCTGCTGGACACAGGCATACTCGCCTGACTGCCGGGATAACCCGGCGTGCTTTCATCACCGGCGGCGACAGTTGACGTCGACGCCGCGTTGCTTTCCGAACCAACCATCCGCCCCGACTGATAAGCCCGGGCTGCCTGCCCGGTCTGCGACAACTTCCTTAGATCACGTCCGACACGATCCCGCGCCGCCGACAACGCCGCGCGGTCCTGATCATCCTGTTTGAGGATCGACTGCCGAAGCTGATCGATCCGGCTCGCCAACGACGCTACGGCCGACCTTTGCGAATCCGACAACGACGCAGCGAATACCGACCATTCCGCTCGCACCGGCTCGAGTTGCGCATTGATCGCCGTCAACCCGGCAATCAAACGCTGCCGATCGCCGAGCAGTGAAAGCAACTCTTCGGTCTGCCCGGATTCAACCAGTTCACTCTGCCGCCCGGCTAGGGATGAGATCTGCTCGTACAAGACGACCTGCCTGCGCAGGGCGTCGATCACACCTTCGCCTGTCGTCACCGGTGTGGCGGGTGTCGCGGCGTCGGTTGTTGGAGTAGCAAAATCGGTCATCCTTGACCCTTTGTACGGCAAGCCGACCAACCATGGCCGACCTTGCGCGATTTGGCACATCCTTGCACACTGTCGCGCAGGTTTTGCCTCTATCGACCGCCTGTGCTGTTGACCAAAAGTTTTTATCGGGTTGCTGGCAATCGACTTACACCAAGACTGGCTTGATCGCCGTTCATACGCAAAAACCCCGCCGTGATGGTGGCGGGGTTCTTGTCCAAGTGGAGGTGAGGGGACTTGAACCCCTGACCTCTTGCATGCCATGCAAGCGCTCTCCCAACTGAGCTACACCCCCTTGGTGGGTGATCCGACATTCTACGATCGGAAATCACCGTGATCAAGGTTGACCTTTTCCTAAGTTATAAGCCGAATAATCATCGAATTCCTCACATTTCACTGGCATTCGCCAAATCGCGGCGTAGCTTTCAATTAGGTCGATCCCGCGTCGACCTGTTCGCATGACGCTACCTGTATGGAAGGGAGAACGCCCATGCCCAGTCGCAGCCGTGCATACCGCCCCAACCGCCTGCCCATGATCGTCGTCACGGTGATCGGCGCCTGCGTCGGCCTCTGCCTCGGAGCCGTCGTCGCGCTAGGCATCTTGCAATTCCTCTCGCGCTGAAACCCAACGCGTGAAGCCCTGCAAGCCGCCAGCGCAACCTTGGCAACGCATCTGAGCCAAGCCGTTCCCGCGCCTGAACCTCCAAATCCCGGCTTGATATCTCCACCTTTCCTCGCAACCGCTTGCTTCACCGCGCCGCAGCACTAGACTTGCCTCCCACGCCGCCGCGCCCTTCGCCGTCGGCATGCTGGAGCAAGCCGACCATGAAGATCAGCCTCCATTGGCTCAACCAACTGCTCGACCGGCCGACCGACACCGATGAAGCCGCCCGCGTCCTTACCGCCATGGGATTTCCCGTCGAGGAAACCGAGCAAGTCACCACATCCGACGGCTCAACCGACGTCATGCTTGATGTCGAAGTCACCTCCAACCGCAGCGATTGCCTCAGCCACGTCGGCGTCGCCAGGGAATTCGCCGCCGGCGCGGGCTGCGAGTTGAATCCGCCCGAAATCGATCCGCCCGCTTCTGACGGCACCGACGTCAATACACTCGCCACCGTCACCAACCACGAACCCGACCTCTGCCAGCTCTACACCGCCCGCATCATTCGCAACGTTAAGGTCGGCCCGAGCCCCGATTGGCTCCGCCGCGCCCTCGAATCGATCGGCCAGGACAGCATCAACAACGTCGCCGACATCACCAACTATGTGCTCATGCAGATGGGCCAGCCGCTGCACGCCTTCGATTACGACAAACTCGCCGGCCACGCCATCGTCGTGCGAAAGGCGAAACAAGGTGAATCGATCGCCGCGCTCAACGCTGAAACCTACAAGCTCACGCCCGACCATCTGGTCATCGCCGACGCCAACGACCCTGTCGCCATCGCCGGTGTCATGGGCGGTGAACTGAGCAAGGTCACCGAGTCGACCACCAACGTCCTGCTCGAAGCCGCAATGTTCGACATCGTGTCCGTCCGCCACACCGTGCGAAACCTTAAGGTGAAAGTGAAGAACAAGCTCGGCACCGAATCGAGTTTCCGCTTCGAGCGCGGCATCGATCCGCTCGGCGTCGACCGCGCCAGCCGATACGCCGCCAAGCTCATCTGCGAACTCGCCGGCGGCACACTCGCCGAAGGCGTGATCCGTGTCGGCGCCGAACCACCAACCCCGCGGGCAGTCACCATGCGCATCGCCCGCTGCGACGCCCTGCTCGGCATCCAACTCGGCGCCGACCGCATTGTCGACCTGCTCCAGCGCCTCGGCCTGTTCCCCACGCTCAACGACGCCGGCGACGCCGTCACTTGTGTGGTGCCAACCTTCCGCCTCGACATTGAGCGTGAAGTCGACCTCATCGAAGAAGTCGCCCGCGCCAACGGCCTCGCCGACATTCCCGTTCGCGAGAAGATCGACATCGTCGCCCAGCAAAGCCAACCGCACGTTGACGGCCGGCGAAGAATCGGTCGCACATTGGTCGCTCATGGTTTCCATGAAACGATCACCTTCAGTTTCCTCACCGTCGAGCAAGGCGACATGTTCCTGGCCGAGGGCGAGTCGCCCGCGCTGGTTGAACACAATCTTCGCAAGCAGGAACCCGTGTTGCGCCCGTCGCTGATTCCAAGCCTGTTGCGCTGCCGAAAGATGAACTACGACGTCGGCAATACCAACGTCAAATTATTCGAAACCGGTTCGACCTGGCGACGCGGCGCTGACCAGAAGATCAGCGAACAGGTCACGCTCGCCCTGCTGGCCGATGTCGGCGAAGGCCAAGCCGCCGCCGCCGCGCAAACCATGGCGGCCCTGCGGTCGGCGATCGCCGAACTCATTCAACAACTCGGCGATCACGGCGCTTCGGTCGACATCAAGCCCGCCGACCCGCCCAACTTCGACACCGCCGCGACCGTCGCCGTCAACGGTCAAGCCGTCGGCTCCTTCGGCCTGCTTTCTGCCCAAGCCGGCAAAGCGTTTGACCTGAAAGTCAACGTCGCCGTCGCGGAACTCGAACTCGCCCCGTTGCTGGCGCTCTACCCGCCCAAACACCAGGTCGGCCCACTGCCGAAGTTCCCCGCCATCGAGCGCGACCTGTCGGTCATCCTCAGCGAGGCAACGCCTTGGGCCGAGGTCGAACAACACGTGCTCGCCACCGAGCCGGCCATGCTCGAGCAACTCGCCTTCGTCGAAACCTACCGCGGCAAGCCGATCCCCAAAGGCCAAAAAAGCATTTCCTTCCGCATGCGCTTCCGCGACCCTGAAACGACCCTTCGCCACGAACAGGTCGACCCCCAAGTCAACCAGGTCATCGAAAGGCTCAAAGCCAAAGTCAACGCCGAGCTGCGCGACTAGATCAAACCAACTGCAACTGTAGCGAGTATCCGCAGTGTTTGAAGAATCCTGCTGCATCGCTTGATGTGATGCGGTCGAGCAACGGTTGGAGGTTA
>JANQKH010000689.1 GCA_028281215.1 Phycisphaeraceae bacterium
CATCCAGTCGTTTCAATGCGCGCTCACCGAGGCCGACAAAGCCCAGCCCCGGCGGCAACATCAACGCTTTTTGCGAACCGGTCACCAGCGCATCGATGCCCCATGCATCCTGCTCCACATTCAGCGCGCCGACTGCCGTGATGCCGTCAACGATGAGCAACGCATCGGTCTTGCTCACGATCTCGGCAATGGCTTTGACATTGCTGGCGGTTGCGGTCGAAGTTTCGGAGTGCACGACGGTGACGACGCTGATATCGGGATTTTCGTTCAGCAGCGTTTCGACCTGCGTGGGATCGACGGCCTTGCCCCATTCGAGATCGATACGCACCTGGTCGACACCGATGGATGCGTGGTAGGCGTCGTAAATGTCCTGCCAGCGTTCGCCGAACTTGCCCGCCGCGATGGTCAGTGCTTTGCTGCCGGGTTTGGCGAGTGAGACTTGGGCCGCTTCGAAGGCGGTGGTGCCGGAGCCGGCGATGGTCAGCACGGGGCCAGCGGTTTTAAAAAGCGTTTGCAACCGCTGCGAGACCTCGGCGAAAATCGCCTGGAACTGCTTGGTGCGATGATGAATGATGGGTTTGGCCATTTCGATACAGACGGCTTCGGGGACCGCAGTCGGGCCGGGCGTGAGCAGACGTTGTTTATAAAGCGTGGACATGGTGGAGTTGGAGTGGGGTTCAGGGTGTTGGGTTCGGGGATCAGGGGCAGCATTCAGGGAGCACGGTGGCGGCAGCCCGGTGCGTCGTTCCCGTATCGTTGAGTGGGCGATCGCAGGTTGCCGGTTTCACGGTGGGGGCGAAATGATAGCAGGTTGAGGCTTGATGATTTGGTGATTGGAATGATCAGCAGGCATCGAACGTTGCCGGGGTGAAAAGCGGCAAATCGCCAAATCACCCAATTCTCTTTTCACCCGGTCACCCGATACACCTTCCGCATTCCGTCCAGTCCTTTGAGTTCAAATTCGCCTGCTTCCTCGTGCGGCACTTCGCTGCGGGTCATGGCGTGAAAGGTGGCTTCGCTGAAATAAACACGTCCGGGCTCGGCCATGTTCTCGATGCGTGACGCGACGTTGACCGGTTCGCCCAGCACATCGTCGGTGAAGACGCTGACCTCGCCTGTGCTGACGCCGATGCGGAGTGGGGGCAGGTCGGCGGCTTTGGCGTCGGCTTGAATCTCGGCGCCGCCGAGCAGGGCTTCGGTCGGGCTGGCGAAGGTGAGCAACAGGCCGTCGCCGAGCGATTTGACGATGCGGCCGTTGCGGCGGCGGGCATAGGGTTCAACGACGTCGCGCAATTTTTGAATTAACTCGGCGAGTGCGAGACGCGATTGTGTGGCTGTCTGTGCTGAGTAGTCCTGCATGTCAATGAACATGATGGTGAGCACCGCCGAGGTGCGCTGCGTCGCATTGTCGGTTGGCTTGGGGGACGGATCAGCAAGCCTGGATTTTGATCGCGTATTCGTGTTCGCGGCGTCCGCGCGTTGCTTGTCGTGTCGTTTGTTCCAGTGGACAGCGCCGATGATTCCGCCGGAGACAACGGCGACGAGCACGATCAGCAGCACGGCGGACATGTCAAATCCGAAGGCGGCAAAAACGATCAGTCCACTCGAAACCACGATGAGCGGGATTTGCCAGATTAGATTCTTCTGTGGTGGGGAAGAACGATGCGAAATGATTCCCACTTCACGCAAATCACTACCGCATTCCGGACAGTTAAACGTGGTTAACCCGCGGACGTTGTAGTTGCACTGGCCACAGACTGCGACGTCCAGCGGGCCTTTCCGCTTGCGAGATCGAGTAAGGACGATCACGAGCCCAATGACACCGAGCACGATGAAAAGGACTACAAAAATCAGTATGAAATTCACAGCCATGAAAACGACCTGCAGGAAGGGATGCGCAGTCTCGAAAGGCGTTTCGCCAGTGGAGGTGAGTATAGCAAAGCAGTGTGACGCGCCAGGTTGCCGGCGTCCTGATATGCGTGTTTAACTCTGTTCCCGAATTGCTGGAAAGACTTCGTCCACCGTATCTACCACACGATACAACTTTCGTGACTGTTCCCGCGCGAATCGATGTTCGTACATGTGTTCCATCAACTCCACCAAGGGATCGAAAAACCGATCGTGATTGACGATGACAATCGGCTTCGCGTGGTAGTTCAGCAGTTTGTGCGTGAGAACTTCGAACAGTTCTTCAAGTGTGCCGAACCCGCCGGGCAGGGTGATGAAGGCGTCGGCGCGGCTGTCCATTTCGGCTTTTCGCGTGCGCATGTCTTTCGTGACGATCAGTTCATCGCAGTCGGTTTTGCCGACTTCCATATGCATCAGCGCTTCAGGAATGATGCCGATGACCTTGCTGCGAACGGTGCCGGATGACACTTTACCCGCGGCTTCGACCGCCTCGGCGACCTTGCCCATGATGCCAACCGAACCGCCACCGTAAACGAGATTGCACTGATGCGCGGCGATCGCTTTGCCCATCGCCGTGCCCACGCCGAAGTAGGCGGGATCGACGTGGTTGGATGAGGCGCAGTAGACGCAGATGTTTTTCACAGATGAATCTTGAGGCTCGGACGCAGGCATGGTGCGGCAAGGGTAGCGGTTGAGCGAAGCGATGTCGAAGCGAATCGTTTCGCACAAAAATTTTGTGTTCTGACTGGTGATTTTGGTGAGTTTTGTAATGATTTTTCAAAAGGATGGAAGGGTCAACAAGGTGAAAGGCTCGCTTGCTTGAATCATTCGCCTTTTTGGGCGCCAGCCCAATACCGTGACAGGCGACCCACGATGAGGTCGTTTGCCTGTTCCCATCTCTTGCTACAATGGTCGTGACGATCCGGTCGCCGCGTGATGGTCATGCGGGTATGGATCGAAAAAATTTCCGGTGCGGCATGCACCAGAACAGAAAGGTGTGGTGCGATGAAACAACTGGTGACTCTGACGATCGTGGGTCTTTTGACCGTGATGATGACAGGCTGCGGCGGCGGCACGGACACGCACGAAGGCGTGATGGACGCGATGGGCGACGTGGTCGGCGAAATGACCGGCGTGCTCGAAGGCGTGAAGGACGAAGCGAGCGCCAAGGCTGCGATTCCCAAGTTGGAATCGTTGGCAGCGAAAGCAAAAGACCTTGAAGCCAAAATGAAGGCGCTGGGTGACCCGACGCCCGAACAGGCGCAGGCGCTGATGGGCAAAGCCATGGGCATGATGGGCGACGCCATGAAAATGCAAGCTGAAGTCGAACGCATTCAGAAAGACCCGGCCTTGATGAAAGTGCTCGGCGACGCGCTTGACAAAGCGCAGAACGCGACCAACTGATCATACGGATCACACGGTTCTAATTGAAAAAGACAAACCCCGACCACAAGGTCGGGGTTTTTGATTGCTTTTTCAAATCGATCTGGCACGTTTATCACAAAACCTAGAGTCACAAGCGTCAATAGATATTCCGGCTATCATGTGCTTTGCTGGCAAGTGATGGATGCGCGATGGCCGTTGTTCGCCAGTGTTTTCAATTCTTTATTTTGCCGAGAGGAATTCACCATGCACCGATTGTTTCGACTGACGCTTGCCTTGTTTTTGACATTGAGCCTGTGCGCCTGTGGCGATTCATTTGAAAATCTCAGCGACGATACCCTGACGCTGGTGAAGGATCTGACCGTCACACTTCAAAGCGTGAAGGATGAAGCGTCAGCCAAGGCAGCGTTGAGTGATCTGGAGTCGTTGCGAGAGAACTACGATGACCTTCAGGCCCGCGCGACCAACATAGGCGAACCGACGAAGGAACAGGTCGAGGAACTGAGGGATATGGTCAAAGCGAACCAGGCCGCGGCTGACACGTTTCGTGCGGAGCTTAAACGCGTGGTGAAGATCAAAGCCGCCATCGCGGTCTTGCGGCCAACCCTTGAGGGCATGCCGAAGCTGGTGGGTCGGATTCCTGAGCCCAGTCCGCACGCGGATCTGCTTGAGGAGATGGGCGGCCTGTCGAAGGAAATCGCCACGCTTCTCCAAGGTGTGAAGGATGAGGCGTCGGCCAACGCAGCCAAGCCGAAACTTGAAACCCTGGCCGATCAGGCGAGCAAACTCAGCAAACAGTTTGAAACGCTGCCCACGCCGACCGCAGCCCAGCAAAAGGAACTGATGGAAAAAGCCATGGGCATGATGGGTGACGTTATGAAAATACAGGCCGAGGTCCAGCGCATTGAGCGTGATTCCAAACTCAAAGCGGTGCTTGGTGAGACATTGAATAAGGCGAAGGGCGCGATGAAGTGACCGCCTGTTCGCGGTCGATCCAATGATGCGATGCGAAAGAAGAAAACCCCGGCCGCGGCAGCCGGGGTTTTTGTCTCTTGTTGAATTCATGGGTGGCCGGAAGTGACGGTTTTCGATCGCCCGCTAAACAATCGGCATGTGATCAGTCGCACCAGCTTCGCCCCTCACCGCACTCCCATGATCAGGTCGAAGACCAACTGATCCAGCTCTTCGTAGGGCAGTGACTTCTTCGCAAGCTTCACGCGGTCGAGGTTGGCCTCTAACAATGCCTTGGCGTTTGCCTTGCTGAACTTCTTCGTGAGGTTTTCCAATTTGGCGTTGCCGCGATTGATCTTTTTGAGAAGGCTTTGAATCTTGCGGTCCTTATTGAACTTCTCGACCTTGCCCTCAAGGATTTTCCACGAACGCATCGAACCGCGGGCGAACTCGATCACGTCTTTGCGGTCCGACTGGCGGTACGCGTGGCTATCGAAGTGTTTCGGGCCTTTGTATTTGTAGTCGGTCAGCAGTTTGCAGAGAAAGAACGCGGCCTTGTAGCTCACGGAGCCGAAGCGGAAGTCCTGATCGTACCGGCCGAACTCCTGGTCGTTCAGGTCGATGTGGAACAGCTTGCCGGCTTCGAGCGCCTGGGCGACGTGGTGCACGAAGTTTAGACCCGCCATGGATTCATGCGCGAACTCGGGGTTCACGCCGCACATGTCGGGATGATCCAGCGTGGGGATCAACGCAAGGTACGAACCGGTCACGCTGAAATACATATGCCCGCGCGGCTCGTTCGGCTTCGCTTCAAACGCGAACTTGTAACCAAACTTACGATCAATGTTGTATTTGCACAGGAAGTTGATTGCTTCACGGAAACGCTTGACCGCGATAGTTGGATCTTTCGTTGCGTCCGATTCCGTACCTTCACGTCCGCCCCAGAACACATACGTCTTCGCGCCGAAGTCCGCGCCGAGCTCCATCGCGTTCATTGTTTTTTGAATGGCGTACGCCCGCACTTCAGCGTCATTGCTCGTAAACGCGCCGTCTTTGAACACGGGATCGCTGAACAGGTTCGTCGTCGCCATCGGCACTTTGATCTTCGTTTCGCGTAACGCCTTGCGGAAGTCTTTCTTGATCTGCGCCGCTTCGGCGTCGGTGGCGTCGATTGGGATCAGGTCGTTGTCATGGAAGTTCACGCCGTACACACCGCCCGCTTCGCCGAGGGTGTAGACGATCTCCGCCGGCGTCATGGTCGGTCGCGTGGGCCCGCCGAACGGATCACGGCCGGGGTTGCCGACGGTCCAGAGGCCGAAGGTGAACCGGTCAGCGGGCGTGGGGACATAGGGATCGCTTTTCGTGCGTTTGGCCATGATCGTTCCTGTTGTGGGATTGGGGTGGACGGCGTATTGTCGTGAAGCGGCGTGTGAAGTCAAACGCAGATTGCGGGGAATCGCCGTATGCAACGGTCCGGTGGCAAATGTATTTACTGCTGAAAAAGTGCAAACAACGCGCGGCATTCCTGCAACGTCAACATGCGGTCGTAGATACGCACATCGTCAAGAGCACCACAAAGATATCGGTCGGGGAAAATATCCTTCGTCGATGTGGAGCGATCCCATCCACCAAGGCGGGGCTTGGCCAGTTTGAATTTGACGTTGACCGGCGTATTGGCCGGCGCGTTACCGAGGAATGAACGGGGAGCGTACAAGGTCAACCCGTTGATCACGACGCGCGGCGAGTCGGACCGGGCGTCATACGAAACAACGATGTGCCGCCAATGGCTCGTGCCGGTTTTGGAAACGGTGTACTGGTTAGGTTTGAAAATGGTCCAGCCCTTTTCACCCGCCAACGCGAAGTGAAAATTGGATTCCTCTGTTTGAAGGCCGACATTACCTCGGCGATTGCCCGGGCACATGAACAGGCCGGACAGTCGTTTGCCGGCTTCGCCGCGTTCGCCCAATGAGATGTCGAAACGCACCCACATGGCGATGGAAATGGAATCGGTCTCGCCGAGGTCGGGCAACTGCACGTGTTGGCCTTTGCCGTTGAAGGCGATTGCGCCGCCGACCGGGCCCCTGGTGGCTGTGCCGCCGACGTTCACGCCGTGATGCTTGCGGCCGGACGCATCGGGGACGACGTCGTCGGCCAGTTGATCGAATGTCCAATGACCGAGCAGGCCGCGTTTGAGATCCGGTGTGGGTGGCGGGGCATCGACGGTTGCCTGTCCGTTGATCATTTGTATTTTCACCGATTCCAGCGCGACGACACCGGCGATCGAGAAAAGTTGGGGCCGATACGAAAACTGATGCAGTTTGTACGGATGGTGTGATAGCGCGTCGAGTCGGCCGGCCCATTGCGTGACGGCTTTGCCGTCCATAATGAGTTTGAAGGTCGCTTCATCCTGATTGCGCCGCACTTGAATCTCGAAGTCGTGTGACTGTCCGGTGGTCATCAACGTGCGTTGTACGCCGGTGTTGTTTTTGTCGGGATCGAGTCCGTTCACGCGCGACAAGCCGGTCCAGTGTTTGCGGTTCCACGCCAGGTCGATCCAGAGAATGGCGTAACGGTTACCGATGGGGATGGTCAGCCCGCCACCGGCCGTACCACTGGTGCGTTTGTAGGTGACGTGCAGGTTGTAGTCGCCTTGAATGTCGACGGGAAATTGAAACGACTGCCAGTTTTCACCATTGTTGGTGATCATGTTCTGGTCGAGGCGCCATTTGCCGTTGATGATATTGGACGCATGATGCAGCGCGGCGGTGAGATCGACGCGACCATCCTGCGGCAGAATGCGTTTTGATTTGGTAGTGGACTTGGGTGAGGGGTCTGCGGGTTTTCGTTTCGGGATCAGGTGATCCGGCAGCAGCGTCGCCAGTTGTTGTGCATCGATGCCCCGTTGTTGGATGTCTCGTTCGACGGCTGCCAGCGCCAGTTCAGCCTTGGTGCGCGCCAGATCTTTGTCTTGATGATGTTTGAGAAAGTGAGCGTAGTAAAAGTGCGCCCGGGCCAGCAGGGCGCGTTGGCTGGAAGCATTCGCTTTGGCGGACAGGGAGCGGAACCAATCCCCCAGGTCGAGCGCCTGTTTACGGGTGAGTTTGTCTACGGCGACGGCGGCGTCCTTG
>JANQKH010000433.1 GCA_028281215.1 Phycisphaeraceae bacterium
CGGCGCCTTCGCCCAGCGAAACAAGGTGGCGGCGTCCACCTGAACGGCGTAGCGGCGCAACACATCCAGCGCACGGGCCCGCTGCTCATCGCTGCCATGCTCGGAGGTCTTGATCAACATGAGCACGGTTGCCTCCGTGGGCGTCTTGATTTGCGCCAATTTTTCGACTGCGCCGTATCGAACGGAAAAATCATCGTCACCGAGTTGCTTGATCCACGTCTGGATTTCGGCTTCGGAAGGGGCCTTGGCCTTGCCGATTTTCGTTTGGTCCGCGGTAGCGGGAGAGGCAAAGGCCATGCAGACCAACAGGATGGATGTCAAACGCATATTGTTCACTCCTGGCAAGCACATCGAGGGAGTAAAGTCGATGCCTATTTTCGATACAAGAAAGAGTCGCTGGTGAGCAAGATCACCAAGGTTTCCGTCAGGCTGCCGCTGCTGTCGACGTAGGCCTTGTCCGCAGCCATCAGGGTGGGCGAGTCATTTAGCGTTTCGTTGCGACCCATCCAGTAGCGGAACATGTGGCGGATGAACGACTGTCGCACGCGGTCACTCTTCGCAAGGCGATGCATCATGTCGATCGCATTCTCGACGTCACCGTCGAGTTTGGGGTTACCGGTACCGTCAAGCTTTCCATCGGTGGCAATGGGCTTGCTGGTGGTCTTGTACCTCGGGTCTTTGCGGTTGTGTTCATTGCGCGATGCCATGTCGTGCAGGCGGTTTAGTTCGCGCGGGCTGCCGACGATGTTGCCCTGGTAGTCGTAGTGGAGTTCCGTGCGGTAGTGTCCAAAATCATTGTACATTTCGAACGCATTGCCGAGCGGATTCATCTTCTTGTGACACCGCCAACATTCGTCGTTGTAAACCTTCATCGCGAACTTTTCGCGAAGCGTTTTGGTCGGATCGGTGGAGAGTTGCGCATCGACGCCGATGGGAAGTTCGGGCACAACATCCGCCAGCAAGTGTTCGCGAATCCATTTTCCTCGCCGGACGATATCGTTGTCGAAGTTCCCCGAGTGTGCGACCAGCCAGGCAGGATGCGTAAGGATGCCGGCACGCGGGACAGGTTGTTTGAACGGCTGCTCGGGTTCGTAGTTCCAGGCACGGAACGGCAGGCCATAAGCGCCAATGTGTTTGGTGGATGCGCGGGGCGGTCTTGTGATTCCTTTCTTCGCCTCTTCTTCAATCTGTTTGCGGTATCGATCGTTCTTGTTGTTCGAGGCTTTGGTCTTTTCGAGCCAACTGAAATAGCGTTCGGGTTCACCGTATGACGCCACAAAGTAGCGGTCGGTGGTCAACAAAAACTCGAGTACGTTTTTGTCTTGTTCGATCGCGTAGAGCACGAGTTGATCAGCATCGCGGACAAGAAACCTCGGCCAGTGCTCATGCTTGCGCGTTTCATCTTTGAAAACGTCGGCGGCGCGGTGGTAGCCGAAGTATTCACGGAAAAAGCGCAGCAGTCGGCCTTTCTTTGGCTTGAACTCCCACCAACGATGGGACATCTGGTAAAGCCGGTTGCTTGGGTCTTCCTCAACGGCGAGAAGTCGCCGCACTTCACGTTCGACGTCCGCGCGAGTCTTAAGGCGACCTTCTTTCGCTGCTTCCAGTAGTGTTTTGTCCGGACCAGAATCGAGAATCGCGAACCCGATCGCATAGGCCAGTTCCATTGGTGACAACATCCGCCGTCCGTCCGGTTGTTTTTCACCGAGCCCCAGTTCCATGCGGTACATGAACTCGGACGACATCATCATCGCCCGCAGCGTGGTTTTCATGCCGATACGATGGCCGACGGCGTCCGACGTCTCTCGCAGTAACTTCAGGTAGCGCGCATGTTCGGAAGAGGACGGCTCGCGATCGTACATCGCTTCAAACCCGTCGCGAATCGCCTGGTTGAATTGTTCATCCGAAGGAGATTCGTTTTCCACGAATGCTTTGAGTTTGTGATTGGGGCGCCGCTCAATTCGGCTTCGGTGCCCGCCGTGCACGCTCTTTCGCTTCATCGTGACGGACTCACCGACCATGAACGCCGCGACGATGTCCGTGGTCTGCAACATGACGTTGACGGCTGCTTCATCAGCGGTGAGAGATGCGTAGTTTTTGAAACCATGTCCGGCCAAAACTTCGAGCGTCGCGTCCGATCCGTCAAAGCTCAGCAACTCACTGTAAGCCTGGGGGCTCAATCGCCACAGTCGTGGTGGACTGAATGCAGGCCCTTTGTGTTTGCCGCTGAACAGGTCATCGTGATTCACGCGGTTGCCTTGCTCTGGATGCTTGAGCGTATCGTCAAGCTTGCCGCGACCGATTTTCTTGAGCTCAGTGGCGATCCATGTTTTGAGTTTCTGACGTTCAGCCTTGGTTGGATGCCGGTCGGCCTCTTCGGGCGGCATGTCGCCGATGGAGATCATTTCCAATGCTTTTTCCCAGCGAATGGTGTCATCACCCGCCGCGATGTTGCCGCCGATGTTGTCAACCCGGTACTTCGCTTTGGCTTTCTCGCCGTTGTGGCATGACGCGCAATAGCGATCGAGAAGAGGGCGCACCTCCGCTTTGAATAGGCGCAGATCGGTTTGCTTCTCCGCGGCGCGCACCGACGCAGTAACGGCAAGTGCAATCGACATGGCAAGCGCGATCTTTCTCATGCCAGCAACTCCGACAGCGGGGTTTTCTGAGTGGCTTCCGGTAGTTTGGGATCGAATTGCCCGAAGCCGTCACGAGGAACGCCGGCAGCGTGCATCAGTGCGGTGTAGAAGCTCCCGATCGTGCGGTGGTCGGCGTACTTGGAACTTGGGTAGTGAAGGTATCGCCCGGTGCGCAGCGCGCCGCCGATATTGCCGATCAGGACGAACGGAAACTCGCTGAAGTTGGGGTGATGCTGGGCGCCGTGATCACTGAGGACCACGATGAGTGTGTTATCGAGCATCGTGCCGTCACCTTCAGGCACAGCAGCGAGTTTCCTGGCAAGGTTGCCGACCTGATCGAAGTGCGTTTGGCGAATGCGTCGTCTCGCTTCGACGCCGGTGATGGCCTGTTTGGTGCGTTGCTCGTCCCATTTCTTCGGATTGCCTTCAACGTGTCCGACTGTGTGTACGCTCCATTCGGTGATGCCAAGCCCACGGTAGTGCAGTTCAAGCTCGTCAGTTCGAATGGTGACCACATTGGTGAGGCCGGCAATGAGCGCGGCCGCGGCCATGTCGAAATGTGCTTCCAGACGGTGTACTTCAACTTCTGATGTGTACTTGTCGGAGAACTGCGGCGCGGTCTTATCCAATACGTCCTTCATGCCTGCCAATTTGACGCGACGGTCGCTGAGTGATTCGAACGCACCGAGATAGTGGTCGAGCTTTTCTTTTTCTACGGCGTTGAGTTTTGTTTTGACGCGCTTCGTGTCTTCGATCAGGAAGTCAAGCAGTTTCTTTTCGCCCAGTTGCTTCGCCTTGACATCTTTGTTCGTTGCGATCGACCCGAACAGTTCGGCGTACGCCAACGATGGATCGCAATAAAACGAGCCGGGTTTCTTCGCGCCGAATGCAGTGACGTTCGGCCGATCGATTTTGGCGTCAAGCTTGTGGTCAACCTTGAAACCCAGGTGTTTGAAAATTCCCGGCAGTGCGTTGGCGAGTGCGCCGTCAACGGTCTCCGCAACGGCGATGGACTTGCCGTTGTAAGCGCCCAGCGAACCAAACCCTGCGCCGTGTCCGCCGCCGCTGACCATGTGCGCGGATAGACCATTGACGATCGATAACATATTTTTTACCTGATACCG
>JANQKH010000701.1 GCA_028281215.1 Phycisphaeraceae bacterium
GTTCCTCATCGCACCGAGCGCGACGACTGCCAAGCCGCTCGCGCGAAAGGTGACGGCATTGACGGGCCTACCCGCCGTTGCAGTGCGGACGGTATAAGCCTTCGCACGTTGTTACTGTTTCAACTTCGCCCGCACGGCCGCGCCGCATTCGGGGCATTGGGAGACTTCAATGCTCCGCAGGTCATAGCCGCAATTCAGGCAGATGGGCAGTTGTTGGCCGCGGTACATTTCGATGATTTGCATTTGGATGTCGACGCGCGTGCGGTGGATATCGAATTGATACGCGGCCATGACAATCAGCAAGCCGATCGGCGCCGCGATGGCGATGTGCAGTTGACTGCCGAGGCATCCGGTCACAGCGATACCGATCAGCAAGCAGAATATCACTTGCCGACACATGAACCACCATCCGACGCATCGCTTGAGCAGGGCCGATCGCTGTTCACCGGTCAGGTGGTCCAGTTCCGGAAGGGATCGAATTCGCCAGTAGAATTTCATGTCGATGGTGTGGTTAGTTGATCGATCAATCGTTCGGCGGCCTGTTCGCCGTTGTGAATGCAGTCGGGAATGCCGACCCCTTCGTAGGCGCTGCCGGCCAGTTCAAGGCCGGGGTGTTCGGCGATGCGTTGTCGCAGCGCGGCGATGCGATCGAGGTGTCCGACCTTGTATTGCGGCATACAGGGGCCGCAACGTCGTAAGGTGTGGAATAACGGCGGCGCTTCGATGCCAAGCAGGTCGCGCAGTTCGTTTTGCACGTTGGCGATGAGGGCGTTGTCATCTTCCGGAATCGCACCGCTTTGTGTGGCCCCGCCGAGAAAAATACGAATGAGTGTGTAACCGTCCGGCGATCGGCCGACATACTTCGTGCTGCTGAATGTGCCGGCGATGATGGTTCGGTTTTCACGGGCCGGCACGACAAAGCCGAACGCGTCGAGCGCGTGCGGCACATCATTGCGGCGAAAAGCCAAATGCGCGACGGCGGACGCGGCGTAGTCGATGTCGTTCAACAGTTCACCCGCTTCATGATCGATTGATGCGATCCAAGTTGCGGCGCGATGCGCTGGCGCAGTGATGGCCAGCCCGTCGGATTCAATCACTTCACCGGCTTGGGTGTTGACTTGCCATGCGTGGTGGTCCTCGCCCGTGTCGCTGGTAGTGCGCATGATGGACGCCACCGGCGTATTGCAACGCAAAGCGCCTGCAGGCAGGGCGTCGACGAGTGCATCGGGTAGCGTCTGCATCCCGTATTTCAGTGAAATGAACAGACTGTATCGCGCACCGGTGGCCTTGTCGTTCTTGTTTTGCGCCTTAGTTTTGTGTTGTTGGCGCATGGCTTTGATCAGGCTGCCGTGCTCGGTTTCCATATCAAGAAAGCGGGGAAGGGTGGCGCGGAGGCTGAGCGTTTTCGGGTCGGCGGTGTAAATACCGCCAACCAGTGCCTGCACCAGATTGTCCAACGCTTCACGGCCGAAGCGGCGGACGACGAACGACTCGAGTGACTCGTCCCGATTCACTTTTTTCCCGGGCGTGAATCGTTCCCACAGGATGCGCAGCTTGCCGCGCAGGGAGAAGATCGGCGTCTTTAACAACGCCCACGGATTGCGCGGCGCCATCAACTCAAAGCCTTCGGGGATCGGTACGAGTCGGCCGCGCCGCACAACCATTGCCCGGCGGTGATCGTCGTTGGTGGGTAGCAGTTGATCGGTCAGACCGAG
>JANQKH010000437.1 GCA_028281215.1 Phycisphaeraceae bacterium
TATTTCGAGGTCAGTGAGTGGGCGCAGATTCCCGACATTGTGCCCGACCGCACCAAGACAATCACCGTCAAGCAAAAGCCGCGGGAACTCTGGTCGACCGAACGCCTGATCCTGTTGTTGGTCATCCTGTTGACCATCGAGTGGGCATACCGCAAACGCTTCAAGCTGATGTAATCCCGACTCCTAATCCCGCTTTCCAGAAAGCGAATGATCATGACCGATACCGCTGCCCCCACGCCGTCACTTTCACGGGCGATCCACAGCAAACTCAACGCGCTTCGCCGCGCCGTCGGGCGATGGCTCTTTGTGCGCGGCGTCGCCATCGTCCTGCTCTGGCTGGTTGGACTGTTGTTGCTCGACCTGGCGATCGACTGGTTCTTCCCGATGGATCTGTCGCAGCGCGTGGTTGTGTTGTTGATCATTCTCGGTGTGGTGGTGTTCATCGGGATCAAACATCTGATTCGCCCGATGATCGGTCGGCTCGACGACGACACGCTCGCGCTGCGCGTGGAAGCGGGGCACAAGGAACTGGGCCAGCGCCTGATCAGCGCCCTTCAGTTCGCACGCGTGAAAAACCCCGAAAAGCTTGGCGTTTCGCCCGCCATGGTCAACGCCACCATCGAGCAGGGCAACGACGTCGCCAACCAGGTCCGGTTCGACGACGTGCTCGATCAGAAAGTGTTCACCCGCAACGTCCTGATCACCATCGTCATGCTGCTGGTGCTCGGCGGCGGGGCCGTCGGTGTGATGGCGAGCGACCTGCTCAACGCCTGGTTCAAACGCAACCTCATGCTCGCCGACGTACGCTATCCACGACAGACGTTCTTCGGCGAACTCGACAACATCACAGAGATGACACTCCCGCGCGGCGACGACTGGGACGCCACCGTCTTCGTCACCGGCGTCATTCCGGAAAACGTCTACCTTGATTTCGAGCCCGTGACCGGCAACAGCATCACCCAACAGATGGTGCGCCAGACACCTAAAACCGTCCTCGCCGACACAAAGCCCGGCGATACCAACGACAAAGAAAACAAGGCAGACAAAAACAAAGCAGACGACAAAAGCAAACCAGGCGAAGTGAAAAACGACAAAACCGCGCCGGCCGATGCGTCAACGCCAAAGCAGAAACCGGTGCAGTTCACCACGCTGTTCAAAAATGTCCTCCATCCATTCCGGTTCCGCGTGCGTGGCGATGACCGTCACTCGGCCACGCATTGGATTACCGTCAAGCTGGTCGATCGGCCTTCGATTGAATCGTTCCGCCTCACGCTGACCCCGCCCCGCTACACCGGCAACGGGCCGGAAGATGTGTGGAAACTCGATCCGCCGACGATGGTTGCCGAATCGGAAGACGATACCAACCGAGGCGAAGGCGCGCAGCGCCGCGCGACCGGTTCCAGTTCCGTTTACGCGCTCAAGGGCAGTGAAATTGTTCTTGAGGCGACGTCCAACAAGCCGTTGTCGAAAGCGACGCTCAAGACGCCCAAGGGCACGATTGAACTGCCGTTGGAACAGACATCCGCATCGGACGAAAACGGCAACCCCAAAGTCGTCACACGGTTCAAAGCCACCATCCCCGCCGAGGAACTCGACAGCGCCACGTACGCCATTGAGTTGTTCGATACCAGCACCACACCATTGGCCAGCAAGCGTCCCACGCGGTTCAATGTCCGCATCAAGCCTGACCGCGAGCCGGTCGTCAAGGCGCAACTGCGCGGCATCAGCAGCATGATCGTAGCCGACGCGCGCATTCCAATCGTTGCCTACCTGCGCGATGATTACCACATCACCAAAGCGGGTGTGAAATACGCTTTCCGCGGTGAAGGGGAGGACGCCGACAAGGGGGACGGCATGTTCGAGTTCGATCAGTTGAAGTACGACGAAACCAAGTTCAACGGCGAAGCGGTCAAGCACCCATACAACTTTGAAGTAATCGGGCTCAAACTGAAGGAAACCATGAGTCTCAGCTTCTACGTTGAAGCCACCGACAACGACAACATCTCCGGCCCGAACGTCGGTAAGTCGCAGGAGTTCTATGTGCGCGTGGTGTCCGACCAGGAATTGCGTGAAGACATCAATCGGCGTGAGCAGGAACAACGCATGGAATTCGAGCGGCTGATCCGCGCCCAGGAAGACCTGATCGCCGATACCCAGGTCGCCATTTCGCAGATCAATCCAGCCGTCGCCGACATCACGCCTGAAGTGCGGCAGATGATCATGCAGACGCAGAAGCGGCAGAAACTGGCGGGCGACCGATGCCTTCAGATCGCCAAGCAGTATGACAATCTCCTGCTTGAATACCTCAACAACAAACTCGAAGATGAAAACGGCCCGAACCCCAAGCGCATGTCCAACCTCATCATCGCGCCGCTGAACCGTATCGGCAACGTGATGGCGCCGGACGCCGCGGTCACGCTCGATGACGCCCGCAAAGCCCAAGACGGTGAGGCCCGGCTCGCCTCCCTCAAGATCACTCTGCAAAAACAGGAAGCCGTGCTCGGCGCCATGCATGACGTGCTGCGCTACATGAACAAGTGGTCCAGCTACCAGGAAGCGGTCACCCTGATGTACCAGGTGCTGTCGCTCCAGGGTAAAGTCAACCGCGAAACCATCCGCGCCCACCAGAAACGCATCCAGTCGATTTTCGGCGATGACGACAAGGGCGATGATGACAAGAACGATGAGAAAAAGGATTGATGAGATACGTAAGCCTATTTCAGTACCGGCCTTATGAGTATCGACGTGGCTTATCAGGCTCTAGCGGACTAGCACTGGTGCTGTCACAGGCCTGTAAAACCATTGAAAAGTGGACGGAAATTGTCGGTCATTCGGTAATGCGGGCCGGGCTCGCGCGTCTATATAGACGGATACAATGACAATCTGGGTAAACCGCTCAGATCGTCCCGATTAAAACGGCTGGAAATAACTCGAAAAGACTCGACTCGCATTCGGAGACTACCCATGTTGAACGCTCGAGTTCGCACACCGCTTCTGACCTTGGCACTGATTCTTACCGCGATGGTGATTCCGCTTCCGACCATCGCCCAGAACGGCGCCGATGAGTCAACCAAAACTGCCGCCAACAGCACCGACAGAGACGGCGACGCCGTCAGCATTCGGCAATTGCGCGTCAAGCAGCTCATGGCCGAGGTCGAACGCAAGTTCACCAAGCTTGCCAAGGAAATCGAAGAGGACGAACCGGAACAAGCCAAAAAGCTGATGCGCGCTTTGGAGAAATCCAAGACTGAACAACTCGACGTCCGCATGGCCAACATCGCCAAGTTCCTCAAGGAAGAACGCTACGACGAAGCCCGCGAGGAACAGGAAAAAATCATCAGCCACCTCAAAGAACTCATTGAGATCCTCACCGAGGATCCCAGTGAACTCGATGAGAAAATGAAGGAAATCAAACGGCTGGAAGAGTGGAAACAACAGGTCGACGACCTGATCAAGGACGAAACCGATCACCTGCGTGAAAACCAGAAGGTTTCCGATCGCGACAAAACGATGAAGGATCTCGACGCGCAGATCAAGGCCACGCAAAAGCTAATTGAAGAACAAAAGAAAGTGATCGACAACACACGCCAGGCGCGGGCGGATGGAGCGCACAACCTGCCGCGCGTCGCCAACCAGCAACACAAAGTACGACGGTCCACCGAAGACCTGCACAAGAAGATGGGCGAAAACGCCATCAAGTCACCCGCGCCTTCCAATC
>JANQKH010000731.1 GCA_028281215.1 Phycisphaeraceae bacterium
AGGATTCTTCACTCAAATATGAGAGATTCTCAGGCCTGAAGCGCTTCAAGCACGACGTCACCCTCGTCGCCGTCGCGCGCGGCCCGGGTGTCGAACGTCTCTTCTGGCGCATCCCCAAACCGTATCAACCGACATCCAAAGATTGGCATAGTTACGTCATCGGCCTCAGCGGGCCGATCTACATCGATGCGGACGGCGACGGTACATTCACATCCGCCTATGACTACGCGAAACAGATCATCAAGGATGCCGACGGCGATCTGGTTGCCGTGGTGGCGACACTGTCGGATTACGACGAAGCAGTGGCCGCGCAGGTCGCTTGTGAGTTGAATGCGTTCCATTCGGAAGCGAACCGCAAGGAATGGCAGCGCGTGTTGACCCACGCCAGCGCCGCGACGTTGCGCGGGTTCAAACGTTACGATCATGCGCTCAAGCAAAGCACGGAGGCGCGAAAGCCATGAGTTCACCTATCGTTCTGGCAACCTGGTCCTTCGGCACGATCGCGACGGCCCAAGGCTGGAAAACCCTGCAAGCCGGCGGCGCGGCACTCGACGCCGTGGAACAGGCGTGCGTCGCGGTCGAAGCGGACCCGCAGGTGAACTCCGTCGGCTTCGGCGGCACGCCGGACCGGGACGGACGGGTCAGTCTCGACGGCTGCATCATGCTCTCACCGGCGCAGCGCGGAGCGGTTTGTTTTATTCGTGAGCAAATGCATCCGGTGTCGATCGCACGGCAGGTGATGGAACAAACCGATCACGTATTGCTCGCCGGTCAAGGCGCAGACGACTTCGCCGACGCACAAGGTTTTCCCAAAGCAGAACTCCTCACCGACGAAGCGGTCGAACGATGGCGCGAATTGAAAGCGAAGCAGGCGGCCGGTGAATCAGCGCAACAGGTCAACCGTGAAGAAGCCACCGCCAAAGGCATCGCTGCGACACCGTCAACAACAACGTCAACCGAATTGTCGGAAGATGAACCGCCGCACGACACCGTCGGCGTGCTCGCGCTCGACGCCGACGGCCAACTCGCCGGCGCCTGTTCGACCAGTGGGTTGCCATTGAAAATACCCGGGCGTGTGGGTGACTCACCAATCATCGGCCAAGGCTTGTACGTGCACCCGCAACACGGCGCAGCCGTCGCGACCGGTACGGGCGAACTGGTCATGGGCGTGTGCGGCTCGTTCCTGGCGGTGGAGGAAATGCGCCGCGGCGCAGCGCCCGCCGACGCCATCGCCGTGGCGCTACAACGCATTCGTGAAAGTTACGACATCCAACCCGACCATCAGGTCGGCATGATCGCACTGACACCGGATGGTCAATGGGCACACGCGGCGTTGGTCGAGGGTTACCGCACGGCTATACGATCGGTTGACCGTGACGACTTGATCGAATGCGACACGCTCATCTCGGCGTGACGGCCTGCGGTTATCATGCTCGCTTTCGCTCCAATCCAGGTAAATCAAGCCAGTCCGACAGAACCCCCAATGACGTTCATCATGCATGCCACGCGACCCAACACGCTGCTCCTATTGGCCGTCACCATGCTCGTCGGTTGCGGCGGCAACGGCCCCGGTGACTCCGGGGCCAAAGATGGCGCGCCGCCGACCACGGACGACGGCAAAGCGATTCACGCGGCGTTTTCCGCGTATCACCAGGCGGTATTCACCGGCGACGGTCAAGCAGCGAGTGAACTGATTGACGACGATTCGATCGCGTACTACCAACGTGTGCGCGACTTAGCGTTCGATGCATCAGCCGACGAAACCAAAGCGCTGGATGTGTCGGACAAACTCACGGTACTGCTCATCCGAGCTCGCGTGTCCGCCGCCGACCTGCAAGCGCTGGACGGGCGGGGCTTGTTCGTGATGATGGTCGAGCAGGGATGGGTCGCCAAGCAAAGCGCCGAGAACGTCGACCTGGCCGACATCGTCGTCGACGGCGACGCGGCGACAGGCCGAATGGTGATTAACCGTGAAACCACGCCGCTGGAAATGAAGTTCACCCGCACCGGCGCCGACTGGAAACTAAACCTGCCACACATTGCCGCGATCGGGCAACGTGCGTTGAAAAAGCAAATTGAGTCGAACGGTCAGCCGGAGAACGAGTTCGTGATCAATAACGTTGCGACAGTGGTCGGCCGATCGCTGCGTCCATCGATCTGGGAGCCGCGTAACCTTGACAAACGCCTGGTATTTGACGTGGTGCTCACCAACGCCGGCGACCGGAAGTTGCAATTGGTCGAGGCGATTCGCAAAGCGACCAACTACCCGCTGACCGATGCCAGGTCGCTGGCGGACAATACGCCGAGCGTGATCAAGCAATCCATCCCGCGCGACGAGGCCGACGCGCTGATCGCCGCCCTTGAAGCTGAAGGCGGTCAGGCGGAACTGCAATGAACCACAACCCAGGACAAGGTGAAGCATGAATCAGAATCGCAAACGTTTCTTTCCACTAAACCATGCGTTGCGCATCGTGCTATTGGTGGGCGTCGCAGTCGTTCATAGCGCGTTCAATTTCGCGGCGCACGCCGATCGGCCGAATATTCTGATCATCCTTTCCGACGATCAGGGTTGGGGCGATGTCACCGCGTACGGCGCCAAGGATCTGCGTACGCCCGCGACCGATGCACTGATCAAGGAAGGCATGCGGTTTGACAACTTCTACGCCAATTGTCCGGTTTGTTCGCCAACACGCGCCGCGCTGCTCACGGGTCGCTATCAGGAACTGGTCGGCGTCCCCGGCGTGATTCGTACCTACCCGCGCGACAACTGGGGTTACCTTGCCCACGACGCCGTGCTGTTGCCCATCCCGCTGAAGAAAGCCGGCTACCACACCGCCCTGATCGGCAAGTGGCACCTCGGTCTGGAGAAACCCAACACACCGAACGGCCGCGGCTTCGACCACTTCAAGGGCATGCTCTGCGACATGATGGACGACTACTGGACGCATCGCCGGCACGGCATCAACTACATGCGCGACAACGAAAAAGAAATCGACCCCAAAGGCCACGCGACCGATCTGTTCACGCAATGGACTGTCGATTACATCAAGGAACGCGGCCAACCGACAACCGGCAAACGCCAACCGTGGTTCTGTTTCCTCGCGTACAACGCCCCGCACTTTCCCGTGCAGCCGCCGAAGGACTGGCTGGAGAAAGTCAAAGCGCGCGAACCGGGAATCGACAACACCCGCGCGAAACTCGTCGCCTTCATCGAACACATGGACGACGGCATGGGCAAGGTCGTGCAGGCGTTGAAAGACACGGGGCAGTACGACAACACGCTGATCATTTTCACCAGCGACAACGGCGGGCACGCCGGCAGCAAGGCGAACGTCGGACCTTACCGCGGTTTCAAGCAGGACATGTACGAAGGCGGCCTACGCGTGCCGGCGTGCGCGGTGTGGAAGGGCAAAATCAAACCGGGCAGCCGATCGGACCTCGTCGCCATGACGTTCGATTTGTACCCCCCCGCCTGCGAAGCCGCCGGCGCGAAGTTCGATCACGCGATCGACGCCGCGTCCATTCTTCCAACGCTGTTAGGCAAACCGCAGAAGCTCGAACGTGATCTGTTCTTCAGCCGCCGCGAAGGCAACGCCCGTTACCAGGGCCAGGACTACTACGCCATGCGCCGCGGCGACTGGAAACTGCTGCACAACACGCCGTTCGAGCCTTACCAGTTGTTCAACCTGAAAGACGATCCGTACGAAACAACGGACCTGTCGAAGAAGAACCGCAAGAAATTCAACGAGCTAAGTGCCGCACTGCGAAAACACATTCAACGCGCGGGCGCGGTGCCTTGGCAAAAGCCTGCTAAATAACAATTTTTATATTCCATCCTCTCACCACCCACGAGACCTCCCATGCAAACCGTCAAACTCACTGTCGCTATTGTTCTGATGGCCACCCTGACCGGCTGCGGCGGCGCCGGCGGCAGTTCCTCACCCGAAGAACCCGCCGTCAAATCCTGCTTCGCCAACTACAAAAAGGCGATCACCTCGTCCAACGGCGACGCGGCCGCGGCGGAGGTCGATGCGAACACCATTTCGTACTACAGCCGCATGCTCACCCACACGCTTGAACTGTCCGCCGACCAGACCAAGGCGCTCGGTCTGATGGACAAACTGATCGTGCTGATGGCGCGGCATCGGATTCCCGCCGACGAACTTCGCGCGATGGACGGCAAGGCGTTTTTTGTCTACGCCGTGGACCACGGTTGGACCGGTGATGTGGGCAACATCCAACTCGGGGCGGTCAGTGTCACTGGCAACACCGCCAAAGCCGAGCATCTGCTGGGCAATCAAAAGAGCGGCATCTACTGGGGCTTCAACAAAGAAGGCGGCAAGTGGAAGATCGACCTGACGTCGAACATGACCGAACTACAGAAAATTCTCAAACAGACCATCGCCCAGCAGGGCATGGGTGACGACGAATTCCTCTTCATCGCCATCACCGAAGGCAACCCGGATCAGATCAAGGACACGATTTGGAATCCGGTTGGGAAAGGCAACTGATGCGAAGACGTGAGCCTGCCATTGGGCGCGCGCCACACGACCCCGCCCGACAATCGGGGTCGTGTGGATCCATGGTTCAAGCGCGGCAGCGGCCGTCATGCTTTCTTAATGAGGCGGAACCCGAACAGCAACACCAGCGCGCCGCCGACAGCGATACCGAAGCTGCGAATGTCGAATCCGCTGATATCGCCGAAACCGAGTTGCGTGGCGATGAATCCACCGACCACTGCACCGCCGATGCCCAGCAGACAGGTGATGATCAACCCGCCGGGGTCATTGCCGGGCATGAGAAACTTCGCCACGATCCCGGCAATCAATCCAAATACAATCCACGTCACAATGCCCATCGTAATCCTCCAATTCAATCATTTCAGGTGAGCATGGAGCATCGCACAATCGCGGCATCTCGGGCATCGGGGAAAGTGTGGATTCTCCGCTACGGGCTTCCCCACGAACCCAGGCGATCAGACGCCAACGCGGCCGAGTCTGATCCTGTTGGCCGACGTAAATTGGATTTTCCACCCTGTAAAAGGCATTCACCATGAGAATGATGGGCATTCAACGTCGGCTGATGGTGTGGCTTGTTCTGCTGCTCTTCGTTGGGCACGCGCCGTTCACATGGGCCGACGACAAACCGCGTCGGCCCAACGTCGTGCTCATCATGACAGACGACCAAGGCTACGGCGACCTGTCGTGTCACGGCAATCCGATCCTCAAGACGCCGCACCTCGACAAGTTGCATGATCAATCGCTGCGGCTGGTGGACTTTCATGTCGATCCATTCTGCACGCCGACCCGAGCGGCGTTGATGACCGGCCGGTATTCCTCGCGCACCGGCGCGTATCGCACCAGCTCCGGCCGCACGATGATGCACACTGATGAAGTCACGATGGCGGATGTGTTCGGCGCTAATGGTTACGCGACCG
>JANQKH010000816.1 GCA_028281215.1 Phycisphaeraceae bacterium
CCAGCGGCCAACACCGCGGCGTTCAACCTCGCGTATCCGCAGATCACCACGGCCTTCCCCGCCGGCGGTTCCGTTTCGGCAGCCGGCGGCATCGCCACTGTTTCCGGCGACGGTGACAACGATGACCAATTGCTCACCATCGGTGCGTTCACCGGCGAATACGTCGTGCAAGCCGAAGTCGGCGGTACGAGCAATCCCGGCGGCTGGAACACCGGCCTGCGCATCGGTGAAAACAATATCACGTTCCACCCGGGATTTGGCGCAGGCGGCGCATTCCGTGTGGAAGGCCCCGGTGGTTTTGGCAATACGAATGTCGGTTTTGTCCCCGATTTGAATGATCTTCACCTGCTCACAGTGCACGCCATCGGCGACGGCAACTTTGTGGTCTACCTGCAGAATGCCGACGATCCCAACCAAGTGTTCCGCAGGACTTTCTTCAATGCAGGGTCAATCGACGGCCTGGTCAGCCTGCGGCGCTCCGGCCCGACCACCGGCCAGTCGCTGTTCGGCAGTGTCAACGTCTTTGAAGTCGGCGCGCCGATCGTGCCCGAACCGACCACCGCCGCCCTGCTCGGTCTGGGCGGCCTCGTGGTGCTTCGCCGACGACGTAACATGGCGTAATCACTGACTTATCCACCACGAAAGGTTCAACCGGCCCGCCCTGCGGGTCGGTTTTTCTTTGCGCTTGCGCCAACCAATGACATCAGATAATCACGCAGCACGAGGGCATGGTTACAACGTTCATCCTTCGCGGCATACAGCAAAGTCAGCGGCCGATCTCCTGCCGCATCGAGCAATGTCAGCGCTTCGGTGTGAAGTTCATTCAGTTCACGCAGATACTTTTCAGCGAAAGCCTTCTGGCGCTCCGGTTGATGGTTGAACCATTTGCGAAGTTCCGTGCTTGGAGCGAGGGCCTTGCACCACATGTCCATCGGCAACAGTTCTTTTTTTACACCGCGAGGCCAAAGGCGATCGACGAGCACCCGGTAACCATCTTCGTCACTTGGCTCTTCGTACACCCGTTTGATCTGAATACGTGCATGCATGACGAACGCTCCATCAAAGGTATGACTGGACTGGCACTGAGCTACCGCCGCAGTGCTCTATGAGTAAAACGCCGCCGCCCCGTATGACCGGTGCGGCAGCGTGGGGCATGTCAAGATTGTCAGCATATCACTTGGTTACTTTCGCCCAATGGGCGTCGGCTTTCCGCGTGAATTCCTTTTCGTTCTGCTGGTTCCATATCTTCAAAGCGTCGACATCTTTGTTCTTGAGAAAGAGCATGAGTCGGCCGTTGACGATTTTGAAACTCGTCGGATCGATTGGGAACTTATCGCCGACCGCCATGCCCGTCGCGCACCATCCGCCGTAAGCGGGCAGGTACTTTTCAGGGTTCTTGTCGAACACCTTCTTCGCGTCAGCGTTGACGAAGTGGTAGGTCACGCCGTTGTAAGTCGAAGCGAACTGCGGCTTGCCTTTGACCGGCTTGTTCACCGCGAAGTAGGCGACGGGACAGTAACCATCAATGGCGATGCCGCTGGCGGGCAGGTTGTAGTGATGGAGGTAGGCGCGCGATTCCTCGGCCTGGCTGACGTTGGTGACTGCAACCAACAGGACACTGAGAGTGAAGAGAAAAGCGGAAGCGACGATGGTCTTGCGAGTGCGGTTCATGGCTGTTTTCCTTAATTTTCCTGGGATGATGGTGAGTGTAAAAAAAATTGAATGAGCCTCGTAGCGGGTGACATCGTTGAATCATGGTGCCGGCATCGATGCACCTGCCGCGCGTCGGCTGAAACGTTCAGCCGACTGAGTTTGCGGTGATGGAGGAGTTGACAAATTTTGCGTTCGAGCGGGAGTTAAAACACGGCTGCGCCCACGCCGTCGAGCGTCTGCTGCGTGACATCACGACGATCGCGTCGACGGGATACGTGTATGGTTCTGAATTGAACGTGCATCACTTGGTCTCGGGCGAGGTTCGTTCCTCACGTTCAATCAGATGAAGGCGCACACGATCGGTTACAAAAAAAGTCAACATCAACGAAATCAACCGCGCCGCGTCGCGGCCCGCACGTCAACGCTGATGCCCCTTCTGCTCATCCGTGCGAAACGACACCGCCGGCAATCCTTCGGTATTAATCAGATTGCTGTAAACCAACGCGTGCCAGCCGAAGCGGACGAACTTCGGCTTTGTCATACCAAGCGCTGACAGTTCGATGATGTCCTTGCTGATAATTTTTGCGTCGGCTTTGACATACTTCAACCTGCGGCCGTCCATTGTGCCGTCCGACAGTTCAAACCAATTCGGCGCTTTGCCGTCGCGCGTTTTTAAACCGCTGCCCACGTGCTGGAACTGCACGCGCATCTTGTTGCCCTTCGCTTGATGCGCCAGGTACATCGGACCGTAGATCACGTCGTTCTCCGCGCGCGTTTTCTTCCGGTAAACCTCTTTCATGGCAATGTCGGCCAGACGATTGGCGACCAGTTGCTTGTTCGGCGGATGCGGGTTGCTCCCGCCGGCGATCGGCCAGCCGGTGTCCTTGTCAACTTTTTCCGGCCTGGGCGCGTAGCCGTGATTCGTGCCGTCGTAAATGTCATTGCTCACCGCAAGTCCCGTGTGCTTGACGGAATGCATCACTTTCTGCTGCGCTTGCCACACGCTAAGCATGCCCGACGCGTAGGTCGTCTGCGCGATTTGCACAAAGTAAAACGGAAGGTCGGGATCACGAAACTGTGCCCGCCAACTGTTGATCATTGCGGTGAAGTCGGCCGCGTACTTTTGATTGCGCCCGTCATCCTCCCCCTGGTACCAGATCACCCCGCGCACCGACAGCGGACCGAG
>JANQKH010000855.1 GCA_028281215.1 Phycisphaeraceae bacterium
CGCACAATATCGGTGTAGATCTTGCGCGCCTTTTCAGCGTCGAGCAGTTCCGCCTCCTGCTGCTTGCCGTTGATGTCCATCGAGAACTTGTCGATCTCCGCGCCCTCGGGCAGCGGGAACACGTAGTGCCCCTCAAGCTGCGCGTTGTTTGGGTTGTAGAACTCCTGGTCCACTTCTGTGATGGCGACCTGATCCTTGATCGTCACCGTCACATGATGAAACGTCACCTGCATCGGTGCGAAGGGATAAACGCGCGGCGGCCGGGGGCGCGGTCGTGGATGGGGATGTGGGTGAGGGTGCGGATGCGGCGGGTGAATCACGATTGGGCGCGGCGGCGGGTTCGGAATGATGATGAAACCGTCGGCCACTGCTTGCGTGCCGATCAGCAAGACGGTCAGCATGGCGATGAGCGTGTTGATCGAAGCGTGGCGATATTGGCGATGAGGAAGCGTTAATGGATGTGATGGCATGGCCGGACTCCGTGTTTGGCGTGTGATCACATAGGTTAAGACGTGTCGGCGGCTGAAAGGTTCCCTTCCGTGTAACAGCGAGTCTCAACAGTATGATCAGGAAAATGCAGGAAAACCACCAAACGGCCGAGCGGCGCGCCTTATTGGGCGTCTTCGGCTAGCCGTTTGAGGTATTGGTCGGCAATTTCCTGGTAAATCGCGGGCACGCCGCGGACGCCGGTGGTCGACGTGCGATGGGTGCGGGGATTGGCGGGTGTCAGGTGTTCAGCGGGGTTAAGTTGGCCGGCTTGGGTGGTCTGCGTGCCGCCTTGGCCGTCACCGTTGGGCCGGGCGCCGGGTTTGGCCTTGGTCGAATCGTTCCCGGCGGCGTGCGGGCCGTAGACCGAGACCTCGGCTCGAGCGCCGACCGAGCCACCCTGGCTGTTGCTTTGTGTCTGGGCAGGGTCGCTGTTGGACGATGCCAAGCCGCGGCCCTGCGACAGTTGTTTGAGCGACTGACCCGCGCTCATTTTCGACAGAGAGAAGGGGCTGTCGGCAAGTTCAGCGGTGCCAGCCTGTTGAGCGTTTTCGGTTTCGGACTGAAGGGATTCGAGTTTGTCGGCGGCGGCGTCGGCAAAACGATGGGCGTCGCTGCCGCGACCGGCGATGGCGGCGTCGGCGGCATCGGCCTGGTCGTTCGGCACTTTCAGATTGCGGATCGATTCCACGATCGTCGCGGCGCTGGCGGACATGCGCGGCAACTGGTTCTGCGACTTCGTTGCTTCAGCTTCAAGTCGATCCAGCGCCTGGTTCAAATCTTCGTGCAACGCGGATTGTTCGTGAGCGAGTCGTTGGGCGCGCAGTTGTTCCTCGGCCGAGAGTTGATCCTTCTCTTTGAACGGCGCGAGGCGGTCGGCAAGGTCGCGCTGCTCCTCCACCATCCGGGCAATGCGCTGCACCTGCTGAGCCATGCGATCGGCGGCGGCGATGCGCTGGGTGTCCTGCGAGGCAGCGTCGGCATCCTGTTGCGCCTGCTGCTGGGCGCCGGCGTCGCGCTGAAGTTGCCGAAGCATGCGTTCGACATGGCGTTGCGCTTCAGCCGTGTCCTCAGGATGTTCCCGACGATGTTTGTCGTACCGCTGGCGTTGTTCGATGAGTTGGTTCGCCGATTCGTTCAACCGATCACCGTGCGTCTTTAACATCTCCTTGTAGGCTTCCTCGAAGTCGTACAGCGAAGGCTGCGCCGCTCGGGTGCGCATGTCCTGTGCCAATCGCAATTGGTTCTGCGCATATTGGTCGAGTTGTTCGCTCAACTGGTTGAGCTTGTCGAGGTCTTGCGCGGTTGGTTGGCCTTGCTGTTCGGCCAGTTTTTCCTGAAGTTCTTGGAACGCTTCCTCAAGTGCTTTCCGTTGTTTATCGAGAGCATCCAGGCGTTTCTGGAACTGGTCGATCTCATTCTGAATGTCATCCATCTGGTAATTCGCGCGGGTGCGATTGAGGTAATCTTCGAGCGAGATAACGTGAATGACGAACCGTTTGCTGTCGGCCGACTGCGGTTTATCGGGATGGTTGTCGGTTACGGTAGCAAAAAACTTGACCTGATCGCCGGGCTGGGCGTTCATGGACTTGAGATCGATGGCATGCCGCACTTCGACCAGTCGTTGCGCCGGGTCGTATTTCAAATCGGTCGTCTGTCCCGTTTCTTCATTGCGTTGCTGGAACATGCGCAGCGACGCGATCTTGACGTCGTCTTCCGCCTGCACGATGACCGGCACGTTCCAGTCCACCGGCGCGACGATGATGGTGTTCGCTGGTTCGGTAATTTGAATGGTTGGCGCTCGGTCAGGCAGGGCGGTGACCCGGCCGGTGCGCGGTTTGTCGCTCGGCGTGCGGTCGGCGTTGTCGGCAATGAGCGTGAGGTTGAATGTGCCAGACTGCGTCAAAGGAAAAGTGGCAGTGGCGATGTTCGGCGTGGCGGGATCCGGTGTGAGCTGCAAGGTGATCGGTGCAGGTTGCGATGTTTTACCGGCTTTCGATTTCAACCCTTGTGCGTTGGCTTGTGGCTGAATGGCAAGCGACCCGCCTTGCAACGTCATGTTACTTTTGGCGACGAGCGTGACCTGTGTGCCTGTGATATTGCGAATGCCGCGCGGTCCGAGTGATTCGGTTTGCGGCGGCCAACCCGTGTA
>JANQKH010000914.1 GCA_028281215.1 Phycisphaeraceae bacterium
CGGCAGGTGCGGCAGGTTGAGATCGCGTCGGCCGACGTGCAACGTCAACGCAAGGTCATCGACGAGCAGATGTCGCAACATCAGCAGCGCGTGCAGGAACACGTCGCCACAATCGAGCAGGCGCAAACGGTGACATTGCAGACCGGCGCCGAACTGGACCAACTCGACGCCGCTCTCTCCGAGGTGGAACAGCAATTGACCGCCGCGATGGAACAGGTGAAAACGGCGCGCGAGGCGATGGTCGGTCATCAGGAAGCGGTCAACACCACCGAGCAGGCCATCCATCAGTTGCAGATTCAACGGCGGGAGGTCGAGGTCAAGGTTGAAAACCTCTGCGAACGCGCCCGCGAACAATACGACATGGACGTGATCGAAGCGTACATGTCCGCCACGTCGCCGCAAATCGAACCGGCCGTCGAACCATCAAATGAACAAGATGAGCCAGCCGACGCATCGCAGACGCCGGCGGTCATCGACTTCAACACCATCGATTGGGACGCGATCGAAACGGAGATCACCGAGTTACGCAAGAAACTCGATCGGCTCGGCAACGTCAATCTCGACGCCATCGACGAACAGGATGAAATCGAGGACCAATACAACGAACTCGCAGTGCAGGTCAGCGACATCGAAATCGGCAAGCAGAAACTGGAGCAGTTGATCAAGCAGATCAACCACGACAGTCGCGTGCGGTTCGAGAAAACGTTTGAGCAGATTCGCGACAACTTCGCCGGACAGAACGGCCTGTTCCGCAAACTGTTCGGCGGCGGCCGCGCCGATGTGTTCCTGCAACCGGACGAAGAAGGTCACGTCGACGTGCTCGAATCCGGCATTGAAATCATCGCCAAACCGCCGGGCAAAGAGCCGCAATCGATCAGCCTGCTCTCCGGCGGCGAAAAAACGATGACCGCGGTCGCCCTGCTGCTTTCGATTTTCCAGAGTCGGCCGAGCCCGTTTGCGATTCTCGACGAAGTCGACGCCGCGCTCGACGACGCCAACGTCGGCCGATTCTGTGCGATCATTAAGAGCTTCCTCGATCGAAGCCACTTCATTGTTATCACCCACCACAAAGGCACCATGCAGTCGTGCGACATCCTGTACGGCATCACCATGCAGGAACGCGGCGTGTCGAAACGCGTGGCCGTGCAGTTCGATCAGGTCGGCAGCGGCGGACAGATTCCTGATGACGCCGTGCAGGCGCAGGATCGGCGCGACGCCGCGGAAGCAGAGGACACCCAGGAAGCCGGCGATTCATCGAGTGAAACCTTGCCGCCGCAGCCTGTGGTGGTGGCCACAAACGAATCAACGGCCCGACCGAAAAAGCGCCGCAAACGCAACAAAGACATGGTCGAAGTCACCGCCGGCGGTGATGGTGAGTTGAGCTAGGTTTTGTAAACAACGCATGCTGGGTGGCTGGGGCAAAGGAGGCTTTGCGACGTGCCCCAGTTATTCGGTCGAGAGTGATTGCGTGGTGTGGCACGCCAAGCCTTTGCCACAGCCACCCCCATGCGTTTTCAGACAAAGCCCAACACAGCTTCTATGCAAGTTCACCACGCGATCCATTAGATCGCATCACACAATCCTAGTTCGTCCCAACATCGCAGTTCAAACCGGTCCGCTTGCACTGCAACTGCGCCGACGTAATCCGCCCCCGGATCGAGATGTTCGAGTCGCCAATTGGCCACATCACGGTCTTCCTTGATGCGCAACAACGCTGCCGGCACGTGCGGCGAAAGCGCCACGTCGAACTGATCAAGCCCGTAGGTGATACCGTCTCCAATCGCTTTGACGAATGCTTCTTTCCTTGTCCAGCCTCTGAAAAAGGCAGACGCTTGCATGTTGGAAGGCAACGAGAGCAACTCCTCCACCTCCGCGTTGGAAAACCAACGTTTCGCCAGCGAAACCAAATCCTTGTGCCGCCGCAACTTTTCAATGTCGATTCCGAGCGAGCAGCCACGCGTCACGGCAATCATCGCCAAGCCGTGTGAATGGGTCGCGTTGAACTGGATGCCGGTCGCTCTCCATCGATCGTTCAGAGAAGGCTTGCCATGCGCGGCGTAGTCGAAAGCAATGTCACACGGCGCGACGGCCGATCCCGTATGTGAGGAAAGTAGCCGGGCCAAGATTCGCCGCAGAAAACCGCGAGTCACGATGAACTCGGCGCGTTTGGAATCAATGCGAAACCGATCCGCCCGCTGCCGTTCGGTGGCGTCGAGCGTTGCGGCCAGCGAGGTCAAAACTGCCTCGTTGACGTCAAGCGGAATCCGCCAGACATCGACCACGCCTTGTTCGGGGCGCAGCGATTGGGGCGATGGGGTCCACGGGACCGGCGTCGTCAGATTGGATTTTCGCTCAACCATTGCGCCAGCCGTTTCATGCCTTCGTCCACGGTGATCACTGGTTGGTAGCCAAGATCTCGTTTGGCCGCGGACAAGTTGTACCAATGGGAACAGGATAGTTGTTTGGCGACGAATCTCGTCATGATCGGTTCGCGTTGGACG
>JANQKH010000039.1 GCA_028281215.1 Phycisphaeraceae bacterium
TCAACACGCCTGACATTGGCAACGGGATTTGGTACACGCGCGCCGGCAACTTCTTTGTGAACAGCGAAGGGCAGGTTGTCCTTGGCAATGCTGAAGGGCCGCTGCTTGAACCGGCGATCACCGTGCCGGACAACGCGACGGATTTGGGCATCTCCGCCGACGGTCGTGTTTCGGGGCGCGTGCCCGGCCAAACCGATCGGCAGGAATTCGGCCAACTTGAACTGTCGCGATTCATTAATCCGGCCGGGCTGGAAGTGATCGGCGGCAACCTGCTGTTGGAAACCGATGCGTCCGGGCCGCCCATCACCGGCACGCCGGACACCGAAGGCTTTGGCAAGACACTGGAAAAATTCCTGGAATCGTCCAACGTCGATCCGGTCAAGGAACTGGTCACGTTGATCAAAACCCAGCGCGCGTTTGAGTTGAACAGCCAGACCATTCAGACCGCGGACGAAACCCTGCAAGTGATCAGCAACCTCCGGCGGTTCTAAGTGATCGCATGACCTAACCCGGCACGGAACGCCGGCAACAACCAACAAGCCTTCGTGAGAGGCAGCCACGCATGGATGCATCCCATTCAAACAACTCGATCCGAACGGGAGTTGCAGCGCTCGTCGTTGTGGTCGTGATGATCACCGCGAACGATGTGTTCGCAGGCACCATTCAACTTCGCAAACAGGCGACAGTACGCGATCGTGACGTGCGTATTCGTGATATCGCGACGCTGACCCGTGACCTGCCGGCCTTCTACGGCGCGCTGGTGGTCGGGCGTTTCGACCATAAGAGCAACACGTTGGATGTGACCGACCAAGCCATTCGCCGGGCGCTGACCGCGCGCGGTGAGAATGCCGTCCTCGTGAATTTCAGCGGGTTTGAAGTGTGTCGTGTGCAATATCAGCCGCGCGCGACGATTGATGGCAACCCGAAGAATGACGCAACGACCACCAAGCCAATCCGATCCGTCGATGCGACGACCGCACCCGTGCTGTCCAACCCTGCTGAGGAGGTGGGGTTGGACGCGCGGTTGACGGTGCGACAGCGCATCGCGGACTGGCTCGTGGATCAACTGAAAGTCCGTCGCGATGACTTGCACGTGGAGTTTGACGAGCGCGATGCCGCGACGCTCGATGTACCGGCCTGGCGGGACCGCTTCGCCTTCACCACCGGCACACGCGGCTTCTTGGGGCGCCTTTCCGTCACGATCACGCGCATCCGTGATGAAAAACTTGTAGATACCAAACGCGTGACCGTTCACGTCGCCAAACGTCAACTCGCTGCCGTCGCGACACGCGACCTGCGCCGTGGTGATGTGATTCGCAGTGGTGACCTGGAAATCCGCGAGGTCAAGCTGACACGTGATCAAGGCTTGTTAGTTGGAAAGATCAGCGACGTGATTGGTCAAGTCGTTAAGGGCTCGTTACGTGAAGGGCACGTGGTTTCGATGGACGATGTCGAGCCGCCGCTGTTTGTTCGCCGCAATGAAATTGTTCAGGTGAAAGTCGTGTCCGGCGGGCTGCTCGTACAGACGTTCGGCCGGGCGCTGGATGACGGCGCGCTGGGTGAGTTCGTGCGCGTTCGTAATGAAACGAGCAAGGAGACGTATTTCGCCCGCGTCATTGGAAGCCGCCAGGCGACGTTGGAAGTCAAAGCTCCGAATGCCGGCAAGACCGGTCGAAAAACTGCAAAAAGGAATTGAATCATGCGATTTGCAATGTTGATTTTGTCGGTCTTGTGTGGCTTGGCGTGGAATGTTCGTGTTGGAGCGCAGAGTTCGTCGCTCTACCTTCAGGAAAACGTCACGCCTGTCGCGGCTGCGCAACCGCAGACGCGTGACGGCCAACCGAACTTGCTTTCGCCGGCGATTGCGCGGACAAGTTTTACCGCTGTTGCATTGCCAAAGCCGCGAAAATTCGCCAAGCATGATCTGATCACCATCATCGTGCGCGAGTCAACGGAAAACGACAGTAAGTCATCGCTGGACACCGAAAAGGATTCGAGCTTCGATGCCGAGCTTTCGCAATTCCCCAACCTCGCGGAGCTGATCAAACTTCAACTGATCCCCAGCCGGTTCGACAACGGCACGCCCCGGGTCGGCTTGAGCTTGAGCAACGAGTTTGAAGGTGAAGGCAACTTCAAACGTCGCGACACCTTCACCACCCGCCTCACTGCGGAAATCATCGACGTCAAGCCGAACGGCTTGTTGGTCGTTGAAGCGAGGAAGTTCATTCGCACCAACAAGGAAACCGTCAACGTTGTGCTTAGCGGCACAGCCCGCACACGTGACATCGCCGCGGACAACACCATCCTTTCGACCAACCTGCACAACCTGCGGCTGGTCAAGGACCATGACGGCGAACTTCGCAAGGCAACCAAAAAAGGTGTGATCACACAGGTATTTGAAGGGCTGTTCGGACCGTAATGCAGGTAGCATCGACGGATGCCTCATGTTGTGAAATGGAGTTCGTGATGAAACGCAATGGATTGAATCATCAGATCAAGATCAGCAGTGCCGCCGTGATGGTTGCGCTGCTGTTTGCCGGTTCGACGCATGCGGTACAGGTGCAGGATCTGACGCGCATCAAGGGCGCCGAGTCCAACAAGCTCGTCGGTATGGGCATCGTTGTTGGTCTTAAAGGCACGGGTGACGGCGGCAAATTCGAGCCGTCCATGCGCGCGTTGGCGGAAGTCACCAAGCGGCTGATCGACCCGTCCACTGTGGCGTTGGAAATGAAAAACGCCAAGAACGTGGCGCTGGTCACACTCACCGCCAATCTGAAACCCGGCGTGGTCGAGGGTGACAAGGTCGACGTGCATGTCAGTGCCGTGGCGGCGTCGAGCTTGAAGGGCGGCCGCCTTTTCATGGTGCCGATGACCGGTCCGCTGCCGAACTCGCCGGTGTATGCCTTTGCTGAGGGCGGCGTCATCATTGAGGACGACGAAACGCCAACCGTCGGCGTCGTGCGCAACGGCGCGCAGATGACCAAGAGCGTCTACGTGCGGTACCTCGACGAGGCCGGCCGCATGACGCTCGTGCTCAACGATGCAGTCGCCACGCTGCCGATGGCGAACAACCTGGCGAACCTGATTAACGGCTTGATCGCCTCGCCGACCGGGCCGAAGCTTGCCGTGGCAGTCGACCAGAAGAACGTCGTCGTGGCGGTGCCGGAACATGAACGGCGGAACCTTTCCAGTTTCATCAGCGGCATTCTGCAAACTTACGTCGCCCCGGAGATGATCAACACCGGCGCACGTGTGGTGATTAACGAAAAGACCGGAACGATCGTGTTCAGCCACAACATTCAGATTTCGCCCGTCGGCATCACGCATGCCGGCATGACGATCAACATGATCACCCCGCAACCGGAACCGGACGAGCAGAACCCCAAGGTGGAGCGGAACAGCTTTGTCGGCATCGATCCGGATGGCCGAGGTGGCGCCCGTCTTGCCGACCTGGTGCGCGCGTTCAATCAACTCAAAGTCGAAGCCAAGGATCGCATCGCCATCATTCGTGAGATGCACAAGCATGGCGCGTTGCACGCCCAACTGATCATTGAATAGCCGCACCAGAACCCTGAAGCAAAACACAAAAGGAATCGCCTTGATTGATCAGGTTCTCAACAACATGCAGCCGGAAACACAAGTTGCCGCCCGACTGGCGTCGCAACAATCGAACTCGGCGCGCTCGCAGTTTGAAGACCTGATGCGCATCAGCACGGACCGAATTGACCTGGCCGGGAAAACCCAGCAGCAACAAGTTCAGCACCTGACGAATCAGTTTGTCTCCGTGGCGTTCATTCAGCCCATGATGGAGCAGATGCGCGACAGTCCGTTCAAGTCGGAATTGTTCAGCGGCGGGTCAGCAGGCGATATGTTCCAGCAACATCTCGACACCATCCTCGCCGACCGCATCAGCCAACGCGCCAACTTACCCATCGCCAAAGTGATGTACGAACGCATCACCGGCAATCCAGCGGTGGACGAATCCGGCAACACAACCAAGGCAACGGACGGCGAAAACCCCACACCGAACAAGGCAACCCAAGGCATTGATCGCAATGGATAAGCAAATCAACAGATTGGAAGACCTGCTCCGCAAGCAGATCGTGATGCAGGAGCGACTCGCCTCAGCATTGCAGTCGAAACTGGAGGCGTGCCGCAAGGCCGACCGCCCGCGCATGGTTCAGATGCACGAACTGGAGAACAAACATCTCCAGGAATTGGCGGAACTCGAAAAGCAGCGCCTAGTCGTCGTCGCCGAGATCACACAATTAATCGACCCGCAGGCGCAGCGGCCGATGAGGTTGCGCGAACTGGCGGAACATTTGCAGGAACCGACGCGCGGTCGTTTGCTCGTGTTGCGACAGCAATGGGAGGACAAACTCAAACAGGTCAAGCGTGAGTCCAGCATTGCCCGTAGCGCCGCCGAGACGATGTTGCGGCACATGCAGGGATTGGTGCACACCATTACCGCCGCGGTGAGCGGCATTGGAACGTATTCGCGCACGGGTGCGACGCCGGAGGCGGTCGCCGCGGTCAGCACCTTTAGCGCGACGGCATAAACCATGGCACTTGGAAGCGCTCTGCAAATCGGCCGGTCCGGACTCTTCGCCGCTCAGACAGCGATTGAAGTCGCGGGCAACAACCTCGCCAACGTGGCGACGCGCGGTTACCACCGGCAGGAAGCCGTTGTCGCACCGGCGTCGCCCGAACAGATCGCCCAGGGCACGTTCATCGGCCGCGGCGTTGATTTGACCAGCGTCGTGCGACACGTCAACACGGCGCTCGAATCACGCTTGCGCGGCTCAATTGCCGACCAGTCCGCCGCCGCCACCCGCGCCGAACTGCTCACCCAGATTGAAACCATTCAGAACGAACTCAGCGGTTCGGATCTTTCCAGTGAATTGAACGCGTTCTTTAATGCGATCGGCGAACTGGCGAACCAACCGCTCGACAACTCCCTGCGCTCGCTCATGACCAATCAGGGTGAAGTGCTCACACAGTTCATCCGCAACCTCCGCGATGGATTAACTGACATTCGAGGGCAACTCGATCTGCAACTGGGCAGCGCCGTCACCAAAGCCGACGATCTGCTCGATCAGATCGAGCAGGTGAACAAGACGATCATCGAGAGCGAACTTGGGCAGGGCGGCGCTAATTCCTTACGTGATGAGCGCAACATTCTTGTTGAGGAACTTTCGAAACTGATGGATGTTTCGATCGTCGAACAGCCCGCCGGCGGTGTCGATCTGTTCGTCGGTTCCACACCCATTCTGCTCAACAGCAAAAGCCGTGGGTTGGAACTGATCAACCAGACCATCAACGGGCAGGTGATTCAGCAGGTCGCGACGAAGGCGGACCAAACCACGCTATCGATCAATGACGGTGAGATCGGCGCGCTGTTCGGCTTGCGCGAGACGGAAATGCAGGGCGCCATCGATGCCCTCGACAACTTCGCATCCAATCTCATCTTCGAGTTCAACAAAGCTTACAGCCAGGGTCAGGGCAATCAGGGCTTCAGCGTGCTCTCGTCGGTCGACCAGGTGCTCGACCCCACACTCGCGCTGACTGATCCCGACGCCGGCTTGAGTTTTGTGCCGCAGCACGGCAGCTTTCGTCTGCACCTGACGCAACTGTCCACCGGCCAGCGCGTGACCAGCACGATCAACATCGACCTCGACGGCATCAACGCCGCCACCGACACCACGCTCAACAGCCTCGCTGCGGACATCAATGCCGTTGCGAATATCTCGGCAACCGTCACGCCCGCCGGTCGGATTCAGATCACCGCCGACTCTGGTGACTTTGAGTTCTCCTTCAGCGATGACACGAGCAACGTCCTGGCGTCGCTTGGATTGAACACCTTTTTCACAGGTGAAAACGCGTTTGATATCGATGTAAATCCAACGCTTGACGATCCCGATCTGCTAGCCGTCGGCCGCAATCACATTCCGGGTGACAACGGCAATTCCCTCGCACTGGTGGAACTGCGCAATCAGCCATTGGAAACACTTGGCGGCTTGAGCATCAGCGAAGTGTGGAGCCGCAACGTGGAAGAGTTGGCGATCACCGTTGACCAAGCGAACGGACAAGTCGATACCGCCACGCTCGTGCGTGAAACCCTTGAATCGCAACGCCAGAGTTTCAGTGGCGTCAACGCCGACGAAGAGGCGATCGACCTGCTGACCTTCCAACGAACTTTCCAAGCCAGCGCCAGGTTTCTGACGGTGGTCGACGAACTGCTCGAACAAGTACTCGCCCTCGCCTGACCTAACCCCTGACTCCAAATGTCCCAGATCTTCACCAACCTCTCGCGCTCCACGTCGCTTTCGCTGACCGACAGTTTCATTGGAAACGTGCAGCGATCGCAAACGTCGTTGGCGAACATCGAGCAGCAGATCAGCACCGGCCGATCCGTGATCGCGCCATCCGATGCGCCGGAGAAGGCCGCCGCTATTCTGTTGCTGGTCGCCCGGTTGGATGAGCGTGAACAGCAGATCCGCAACGCCGGCTTGGCGACCAGTTCGCTCAACAGTGCGGACATCGCCTTGCGTGATGTCTCGGACATTCTGCTCGAAGCGAAAAGCCTCGCCAGTTCCGAAGCAAGCCTCGGCTCCAACGCCCAGACCCGCGCCAACCAGGCGACCGTCGTTGAGGCGCAGTTGCAGGCGTTGATCGACATCGCCAACCGCCAGTTCCAGGACATTTCCCTGTTCGGCGGCAATGCATCGCTCGGGCGAGGCGAACCAGTCTTCGAAGAGTATCTCGGCGGCGTGCGATACGTCGGCGCGCGGGACAACATCAAGGGCGACTTCGGTCTCACCCAGCCGCTCGCTTTCAACAGCAACGGCGTGGAATCATTCGGCGCTTTGTCGACGCGTGTCGAATCCAAAGTCGATCTCGATCCCAACGCCACCGCACAGACACGCATCCAGGATGTCAACGGAGCGCAGGGGCTTGGCGTACGGCTCGGCGCCATCGACATTGACATCAACGGTTCGATCACCACGTTGGATCTGACCACCGCTGGCACGCTCGGCGACATTGAAACGCGCATCAACGATGCCATCACCAACGCGTCGCCCGGCGCCGGTGCGATTGCCGTCACTGCCAACGGTTTCACACTCACCGCCGCGGCGGGAAACACGATCACCATCACCGATTCGTCGACCGGCCAGGCTGCGATCGATCTTGGTATCAACATCAGTTCCACCGGCGGCGTGCCCACCGTCGGCGGCGACATCGATCCGCGCCTCACCGAACTGACCAACGTCAGCGACTTCGGCATTCCCGTTGACCTGCTCAGTGGATTACAGATCACCAACGGCGCGGCGTCGCGAACGGTCGACTTCAGCACCGCCAACACCGTGCAGGACATGGCCAACCTCATCGCCGGTCTTGATATCGGTGTGCGATTGGAGATCAACTCGGCGCAATCGGGCATCAACCTCGTCAGCGAAGTCAGCGGCATCGAACTCTCGATCGGCGAGAACGGTGGAAGCACCGCCGAGGATCTTGGCATCCGTTCCTTTGCCGGTGACACCGACCTGTCGGATTTCCGCCTCGGTCTTGGCGTGGAAAACGAACTGGGCGCTGACGATTTCGCCTTCCAACTCCACGACGGCGCCACGTTCAACATCAACCTCGACGGCGCAACCACCGTCGCCGACGTGCTTGCAGCCATTAACACTGCCGCGACTGGTGCCGGCTTGACTGTCGGCGCACCCGGCGCGGGCGGCACCGACTTCAACCTCGGACTCGCGGCCAACGGCAACGGTTTCGTCTTCGAGGACAACACCGCCGGCGGCAACGATTTTGTCGTCACCCAACTCAACACCAGTCTCGCCGCCGAGCAACTCGGCATCGCCCAAAACGCCGGCGCGGGCAACACCATCAACGGCGACGATAACGCCACTGTGCAAGCGGAAAGTATTTTCACCCATTTGATCGCTTTGCGAGATTCTTTGATCAATAACAATACGCTTGGCATCACGCTTGCTGGTGAAGGCATAGAAGTCGACATCGACACAGTCGCAAGAGCTCGCGCCGACGTCGGCGTGCGAGCAAGAAGGCTCGAACAGCAAGAAGAAAGGCTTGGCGAGTTGCAATTACAGGAACAAAGCATTTTGAGTGACCTGCGAGACGCCGACCTGACCGAGGCCATCAGTCAGCTTGCGCTCTTGCAACAGCAATTGCAGGCCAGTCTGCAAGGTGGGTTAACCAATTTGCAACTGAGTTTATTGGACTTTTTGCGCTAGGAAGCGCAACGATTGCGCCGAAACCGTCAACGGCCGACGGCCAGGCGACACATACAGCAGGACGCTGGCAATCCGGAATGGAACGCAAGGGACTTGCGACGGATTGCGGCTTCAGGATGACCGGCCGCACGAGGAAGCACCCATGTTGTTGGATACCACACGATTTGGAACGATCGAAATCGAAGATGATCGACTGATCACCTTCCCCAACGGTCTGCTCGGCTTCAGTAGCTACAAGCAGTTCGTCATGTTTGAACAGAACGATGAAAGCTACTTCTGGTGGCTCCAATCGGTCGAAGCGCCGGACCTCGCGTTCGTCGTGACCGATCCCAGCATGTTCGTGCCGACCTACCGCGTGCCGATGAAGCAGGACCAGATGCAGGAACTCGGACTCGAATCGTTCGACAACGCACAGGTTCTCGTGATCGTTAACAAGCATGACAACACGTTGACCGGTAACTTGCAGGGACCGCTGATCGTCAATGTCT
>JANQKH010000075.1 GCA_028281215.1 Phycisphaeraceae bacterium
GCCAGCGCGTTGCCTTCCAACTGCTGCACGTTGTTAATCGTCAGCTCCGCGTCATCGCCAGCAACGTTGACGGTGAAGGTCTGCTGGTCCGTCCCGCCGTCGTCATCAGTCACCGTGACCGTGACGGTGAACTGTCCCGAATTGCCGTACGTGTGCGATCCGTTGAAAGTGTGGGCGGTGGCAAGATTGACCAATGGTTCAAAGCCCATGCCGTACAGGCCGAGGAAATCGAACTCCTTGGGCTCAATGCGCTGACCGTCGGTGATCGTGTTGGCGAGCAACAACTGTTCCAAATTGCCGAATGGGTCAAACTGCAAGGTGGTCGGCAAGAAGTGCACCAAGTCCGGCGCGAGTGGTAATCCCGAGCCCCCCTGATTAAACAAAACCGCCGGCGACACCAACTGCTGCGCCTCCACATCGACCCAGGTCTGCCACGCCGCAGACGTGCCGTAGCCGCCGAGCGTATGGAAGAACTCGTGAATTAACACGGACAACAGATCAGTCTCATTGGCGCCAATGCCAGCCTCGGTTAGCCCTTCATGCCAGTTGGCATTCGGATTAATGCTCAACGTGCCGCCGATCGTGCCGAAGTCAACCGGCTCAAACACCCGCGCGCCGGATTCGCCGCGGTTGGCGACCGAATTGATAAAGTCGGACGAGTTGCCCTGCACACTGAAACCAAATGGACCGCCCAGGCCCAGCGTCGTGCTGTTGCCCGAGCCGCCCAGATCACGAGCGCCGACCAGGAAGATCAACTCGTTTTCGGCAACCACCCGGTCGGTGAAGGTTTCAAACTGACCCGTGGTCGGGTTGATATAGCGCGCGGTGTAGGTGTTCACACCGCCGGGATTGATCGCGTCGAAGGTGTCGCCCAACTCGGCGAGAATGGTGTCGATCGCGATTTGGGCAAGCTGTCGGCGGTTAAGCACCTCGGGTGTAAAATCGTTGTTGGGATTGCCACCGACACGCGCGGTCCAGTAGTTCAGCGAATCCGCCGGATCATGCGGATTGGCCGGGTTGCCGACGAACTCAACCGTTGCAAACAACTGGCTTACCGGGTCCGGCGGCGAAACACGGTCCAACACATCAACCGCTGAGCCGTCGCCCCAATCGACCTGAATGGTGTGTGTGTCGAGGAAGCCGGGGTCGGTGAAGCCGCCAACCAGGTTGACCAACTCGCCGACCGATACGTTCTGATTACTGATCGGATCGACGACCGGATCGACGTTGGCAACGTTCACCGTCGTCGTGGCGGCGACGCGCCCGCCGTCCCGGTTGAACCCGCGCACTGTCACGGTGAACGAACCATTGTCGCCGTACACATGCGATCCGGATAGCGTCACGTTGCCCTGTCCGCTGACCACAGCGGCGTCGACCGTGCCGTCACCCCAGTCAATCGACGCGGTAAGCACATCCACGTCTTCGATGTCGCGGAACAAGGCGTTGAGGTTGACGGTGTCGCCCTCATTGACGTTTTGCACAGCGCCGGCGTTCAGGTCGCCGACCGCCAGGTCAAGCCCGTCAGCACGGTAGGACGGGTCGTAGTAAACACCAGTGCCCAATTCCGGATCGGAGCCGAGCACGGTTTCAAAATCACCAAGAATGGCGTTGGCGTTGATGACCGGATAGACGTCGCCGAATGAACCATCCTGGCCTTCAATGTTCAGGAACGGACCGGACGCCAAACCCTGCGGCGGATCCTGCAAGATGGCATTGCCGACCACGTTCAGTTGCCCAAAGTCCAACCCCGGAACGCCGCCATTGACTGGCGACAACCCGAAAATGGGAACGGTCAGCGTGCCCAAGTGCGACTGCGTGTAGTCTCCGGTGATGTCAAAAATACCGTCGTTGTCAAAGAAACCGAGATTGCCCCCGCGGTTGATCACGTTGCCGTCGAGTGTGCCGTCGGTGGTGACCTGTCCGGTGCTGATCAGCACGTTATTGGAGACAAGTTGATCGATGACCAGGGCATTGTCCGCGCCGCCGGAGACGCTGACAGTCGTTCCTTCACCGAACTCAAAGTCGCCGCCGATAATCTCCAGACCGGCGTTGAACTCGAAGAAGCCGGTATTGTCACCATTGAAATCTTCAAGGAACAACTGACCGTTGGTCATCTGAATGAACTCATTCGAGATGATGCCGGTCAGCGAAATCGATTCGTTGATATCGGAAAAAACAATCTGATTGGTATTGGCTTCGTTATTGATGAGCACCACGTCGCCGTCCGTCGGCGTGCGGTTGGCGCCGAGACCGTCGACCCAGTTGTTGGGGTTATGCCAATCTTCGCCGTCCGCGAGGCCGGTCCACTGAATGGTCGCCACGTTCACCAGCGTGGCGCCGAAGTTGATTTCGCTATCCAAGTTGTTGCCCGCGCCATCCAGCCAAACCTGTTCGGTCGGGCCGAGCAACTGGAACAGATCAATATCCAACAGGTATGAGCCGGCGCCGGGGGAAATGTCATTAAAGGTAAACGTCGCCAGTTCCGTGCCGTCATAAAAATCAAAAACAAAGGTGTTGATCGAACCCTTGATTGCCGCGAACGACCCATCGGTCGCCACGCGCACAAACGCATCGGGATCAAACCCGTTGAAGTCCAGATCGGTCACCGGCACGATGCGGCCGACCTCGGCGAAACTGAAGCCGGGGTTGTCATTGTCCGTCGGGCCGGGGTTGCCGGTGTCGCCGGAGGGATTGGGCCCATCGGGGACTTGAACGCGGGTGCCGTCGTAATTGACTTCAAAGCCATAAGTGAACAGACCGTCCGGCTCAGCCTGATTGCCGGGCGTGGCGTCATCGCTGTCAAAAAAAGCAGTCAGTGAATAGGTCGAGTTCTGAAGGATGTGAATAATCGGCTGATCAAAGTTGACCGACGAGAGCAACAGGCGGGGTTCAAGTTGTTCGAGGAGTTCCCGTTTTTGCAGCGCGCGGATTTTCTGAGCGCGCAACTCCGCTGCACGGCGTTGCTCCATCTGCCGATCGTGTATGACATTCAATCTGCGGAGTTTCTGAAGAATCCCTACGGCGCGCGATTGAAAATCCATCGTCGGTTCCCGTCCAAAAAGTTGTTGCGTCGACACGTCATACCACCGCTGCCATCTTGTCCAGCGGTGAGGAGAACCACACGAGTGTCCCGACCTCAATCATTCCCACGCATGAGAGGTTTCTCCAGCCTCCAATATACCCCAAACATGCCGCATTTGTCCACGTTTAATATAGACAAAAAGCGATAGCGATCGATGTGAAGCATCAACGGAGACGGAGCGGCAAATGTCTGACCCCGCGGGAATTACGGATCGATGATCACCAGTTTGCGAACGGGCGTGCCGTCGGACCAGCGGCCCATGAACTGTTGCTGCGGTGTATTGCCCAGCGCGAAATGCCGATTGCGGCTGTGAAAAGCGGCATCGCAAAGCCCGTCAAACAGTTTCCAGAACCCATAGAAATCGACGGCGTTGGCCTGGAGTGCCAATCGAGCCCGGTTTTTCAACGTGCCGGTGGTCTTCTCATCTTTTTTCGCGTTGTTGTTTTGGGCGGGCATGCCGCCGAGTTTGAACCCGCCTTTGCGTCGACCGAACATCTGCGCCGCCATGTGACGCCATGAGGTCTGGTCCGGCGGCACGGCAATGGGCGCCAAATGCGAGGCTCCCAGACTCGGCCGACCGCGAGAATCCGCGCGGATCAAAACGCAATTCTTGTTCGCTTTGGGCACGTTGGAGGCTTCGGTGTAAATCAGTTTGGCGTCCGCATCGCCGGTGACAAAGTCGTGCTCGGTTGCGACGGTCAGCAATAGTGTTTCCTTTGGAATCTGTTTCAGGTCGGCCAGTTTGAACAATTTGCTGATGCCCGGCTGCACACACATCACGGCTTTGGGTTGTGGCAGCCCCTGCGTCTTCCATGTCGCCGCCATGTTCGCGGTGATGATGCCACCTGCCGAGTGACCAACGATGGCGAAGCGATCCAGATCCGGCTTGACGTGTTTGCCCTCGGCGAGCAACGCCAGAGCGTCTTTGACTGCGCCGATGGCATTGGGCGTGAGCTCGGCCTTGGCGGTGTAAAGCCCCGCCTGATAGCGCGGGTAGATCACGATGTTGCCCCGTTTGACCAGGTGTTCAATCCATTGGCCGTAACCGATCGGATCGACCGCGCCGTAGCCGTGATTGAAGACGATCACCGGCGCGGTTTTGGGTTTGGGCTTGTCTGGCACGAACAGCCGATACTGACGGACACCTTTCCCATGCACGGTGTCGATTACCGCCTGATGGACATAGTCGTTTGAACCCGGCCCGGATTTCGGCTGCCCTGGAGGCGTGGGCGGCGCAGCGGATACCGTGCTCACGATCAAGATCAATCCCGTCACGCCTGCCAACACACCTGTTCCGGAAATGTATCGCATGTTGCTTTCCTTTTGCCCGACAAGGGAACACCTGTCCATCAGGATTACATCGTTCAATGCCTACAGGATGCGGTAAAACGATCACAGCCATGGCTTACACATCTATTCACAGCGCCGCGACGAACCCCTTCGCCCAATCGCGGATTTCATCACGGACGCGACAGAACAGCGCTTCCAACTCCACCGGTGGCAGGTCGGCATCGGGATCCATGAATGAATGATGCACGTGCTGCTCTGCGTTGTGGAACACCGGACAGGCTTCCTTGGCGCTGTCGCAGACGGTCACCGCCACGTCAAACCGGCGGTCCTTGTGTTGATCGATGTGATCCGACGTGTGGCCCGAGATGTCGACACCGGCGTCGGCCATCACCTTGATCGACAGCGGATGAACGCCCTTCGGCTGCGTCCCCGCGCTGGCGACCTCGACCGCCTCACCGCCGAAGTGCCGCAGCCAACCTTCGGCCATCTGGGATCGGCATCGGTTTCCCGTGCACACCACGAGAATGGACTTGTCTGCCATGGTTATGAACTCCTGGAGCATCGCTCGGTTGCGAGGCGGCATCATCCCTTGAACGCTGGACAATTTTAACGAATCGAATCTGCTAAACTTCCGCCGTGGTTGAACCGCTGATCATCACGCTGGACGGGCCCGCCGGGTCAGGCAAATCGACCGTGTCCCGGAGACTGGCCGAACAACTGGGTCTGGAATTCCTGGACACAGGAGCGATGTACCGCGGCATCGCGGCCGCGTGCTTGGATCTGGGGATCGACAGCGCGGACACCCAAGCCGTCGCCGAACTGGCCGGGCATTGTCGGATTGAATTCAACTGGCAGGCCGAACCGCCAAACCTGCTGATCAACGGCCGCGATGTGACCGACCGCCTGCGCGATGCCGATGTCTCCGCCGCAGTAAGCGATGTAGCCGCCATCGGAGCGGTGCGTGATGTGCTCGTGCAGGAACAGCGCCGCATCGGTACGCTGCATCCGCGACTGGTCACCGAAGGCCGCGACCAAGGCTCGGTCGTTTTTCCCGGCGCGCAAGTGAAATTCTTCCTCGACGCCGACCCGGCTGTGCGCGCCCGTCGTCGCGCCGATCAGATTCGCCAGTCCGGACGCGACGCCGACGAAGCCGAAATCCTCCGCAAAATTCTCACCCGCGATGAACGGGACGCCTCGCGCAAGGACGGTCCGTTGATCAAACCGGACGACGCCGAGGTCGTCGACACCTCCGACCTGACGCTTGATCAGGTGCTTGCCCTGTTGGAGCAGCGCGTGCGCGAGCGCGTCGGCGCCGCACTGGAATCCGCCCCTTGACCGATTCGGCTACCCATTCCACCGAGCCGGACGTTTCGTCGAAGCAAAAAAGCACGCTTCGGCAGATGGTTGACGTCACACCCGGCCGATCGCTTTGCCGTTACCTGTTCTGGTCGTTCTGCTGGATGTGGGTGCGCCTCTGGCTGGGCGTGTGCTATCGGCTTCGCGTGACCGGCAAACATCACGTTCCCCGACAAGGTTCCGTGCTCGTTGTGGCGAACCATCAATCATTCTTCGATCCGCTACTCGTCGGCGCGGTGTCGTATCCTCGGCCGCTTGTTTCGTTGGCGCGTTCGACACTGTTTCGTTTTCCGCTCGGCATTCTGATTCGCGCCCTCAACGCCGTGCCCATCGACCGCGGCAAGGGCGACACCAAGGCGATGAAGACGTGTATCCAACTGCTCAACGAAGAACTGGCACTGTTGATCTTTCCGGAAGGCACACGCACAGACGACGGCGAAGTGAAAACGTTCAAAGCCGGGCCGATGCTGCTGATCAAACGGGCAAAGCCGCTGGTGTTGCCGGTGGCAATCGAAGGCGCGTTCAAGACCTGGCCGCGCCGCCGCAAACTACCTCACCTGTTCGGCCGCATTCGCGTGCATTGGGGTGAACCGATCCAGCCGGAAACCCTGTTGGCGATGGACACTGATGAAGCGATGGCACTGCTGCGACAGCGCGTGGCGGAGCTTCAAAAAGTGGGAACAGACAAACAGTCTTAGGTTGCGTGCCAGAGAGTACACCGACGCATCCAGCACTGGCAGGCAAGCTGCTGGTGGCACACGCCTCAGGTTTTGCAATCAACTCGCCCGGGTGATGGGAATCGGACCGGCATCGTCGTCCAAATCGGATTCGCCCGGTGAATCGGCGTCCACGGTCGGCGGTACGACCGGCAGTGTGGCAAGTCGGGGTTGTCCGCAAGATTCACACTTGGTCATCTCGTTCAGTTTCTGCTGATACCCCACCATCGTGGAGACAACCGTCGCGTGGCTCCAGGTCAACGGCGATACACTCAGCGGCGCGTTGGTTTCCGGGTGCACCTGTTCAGCCAGCACATCCGACGGCAGCGCGTGGTTCGCCACCCACTCCATGATCGGCAACGCTTCGCGCAGTTCCTCCACCGTCTTCGCCTTGGCGATGCGCCAGTCGGCCAGCCACAGCGTGCAGATGAACCACGGGTTGCCCGGGACCGAACGGATGTCATCGCTGACACGGTGGTAGTAATCATTCTCATAGCGCGCAACGCCGCCGACCGGGGTCTTGACCCACAACCGATCCTCGACCGCGCGCATCGTTTTGACCATGCGTTCATCGTCTGTGCCGAGCATGCCCATCGCAAACAAGGCAAAGCATGAACTGTCGATCACCGAATCCAACTCAAACTCCAACTTCTTCTCACTATCTTCCTTGCCTTCTTTATCTTCACTTCGTTTTGCATCAAACATCGCAAACTGATCGTCGCGGCCGGGATCGCGGCCGGCCATTACTTCCGCCATCAATGCGGCCGTGCGATCGTGATCCAACGGCACGATGCGGCGAAGGAATCGCTGGTCATCTTCCGACCAGAAATACTTACCGAACGCCTCGACCAATTCGTCCATCGCTTTCTGGTAACTGTCGGCCCGGACGGTGTCGCCGAAGCAGACGGCGAACTGCCGCGCGGCGTTCAACCCGCCGTACACCGTGGCGACCGTGAACGAATGCACGCCCCAACGTTCTTCCCAAAGGTCATAGCTCGGCAGCGGCAGTTTGGTTTTCGGATCGCGGAACCGCACGAGGAAGTCGGCGGCCTTGGTGATCAGGTCCACCCACAGCGGCCGCACAAATTCAATGTCGCGGTATTCTTGATAATGCCGCCACAGCGCCCAGATCACCAGCGCGGTTTCGTCTTCCTGAATCGGCAACTGCGGGTTGCCCATGCTGACCCACGGATGCCAGCTTGAAGCCGGGCTGCCGTCGGGGTTGTATTTGTGCAGGAAGTAGCCGCCGGGATCGATGATCTCGGCGCAGAATTTGTAAAACGAGCGGGCGACGTCGGGGAAGCCGGCGTCATCCAGCGCCGCCGCGACCAGCGCACCGTCGCGCGGCCACAGATACGAATAGGTGTCACGCGAAAACTGCATGATGTCCGTGTCATTGGCCGCAATGATCGCGCCGTTGTTGTCGATCTGTGTCCGCACCACGAGCAGCGACCGCTTGAATAGATCGATCAACCGATCAGACGGTCCGCCCTTGTCCGGCTCAGCGAATTGCGTACGACAGGCCGCCAACCACAAACGCCAGTACGCCGTGGTGCGATCGATCACCTGTTGCGGGCCCTCCCGACAGACGAACTGTTGCAACTCGTGCAACGATTCAATCGTCTTGCCGGCGCCGAGCACCATGTAAACGACCGTCGTCTGCTGCGGCGCCAATTGCACGCGCAGCATCATGGTGGAATCGACCGCGCCCTGCGCGATCGAGTTACCGCCGAGCGAACCGTCTTCAGCATCGCGCCAAGTGCCTTCAGCATTAAAGAAGCCGGCCGTGCCGGTCGCGTATTCATCAATGCGCTGTTCGCCGTCGGCAAACCAGCTTGTCATCAGGTATCGGTTCTTGCGGTAGTGCACGAGCGAACGCAGTTGCGGATCGAAGTACGCGGTGTCGCCCACTTTCGTACCGTACATTTCAAAGTTGTTGTGATGGAACAAGTGAATCGTACGCGATTCGTGGTTGAGATTGGTCACCTCGATCCGCCGGACCAGCAGCGCGCGGTGAAAGTCGACCACGTCGCTGCACTTCATGCCGATTTCCATCACCGGATGGTTCATGGCGACGTCAGTCGCCATGGTTTCCGGCTTGTAGTTGAGATTGATATCCCATCCCTGGTTGGTCCAGTAGAGCCGTCGTTTGCGGCGGTCGCCGCGGGTGAACTCGTTATCGGGCAGGCGCGCCCAGACACCGAACCGGCAGGCACTGCCGCCGGTGTGGTTCTCCTGTCCCACGTGGGGGAAGTAAAGATCGCGCAGTTGGTAATGTTGATCGAAGGTGACCAGCAACTGACCGTTGCCGACTGGGATATCACGAGGCATGAACGGTTTCCCCTATCGATGATCCGTCAAAACGGGATTAGGTTACTGCAAATATCGGACCACGGGGCCGAATACATACGCTCCAAGTGAAATCGGTTAGATGGAGGGGGTGTATTCAGCGGAGCCCGACAAATCAGAGTGACCGGATGCAGTCGGGGCAACAGGACACTGTCACGGCGGAGCGGATACCCACGCTATTCCCTTGTCTGCAAGGCTTTTATGCGACTTGCACGCCGACTGTGCATAACCCGGCCAGCAGGTACACTGGTTCGCTCCACCTTTTGCACCGGAACCCAATCCATGCGTAACCGTTTATTGATGACCATCACTCCTGCCGCCTTGATTGTGTTGATCGCATTGCTGCTGTCTGGGCTGACCGCCGCGCCAGTGAGCGCCACTGGCAAGCCCAACATCATTCTCATCATGGCTGACGACGTCGGATACGAAGCATTCGGCTGTTATGGCAGCAAGCAATACAAGACGCCGCACATCGATCGGCTTGCCGCCAAGGGGGCGCGGTTTAATCATTGCTACTCGCAACCGCTATGCACACCGAGCCGGGTGAAACTGATGACCGGTTTGTCCAACGCGCGAAACTACTCAGCTTTTTCAATTTTGAATCGCGATCAGAAAACGATCGGGCACTACATGCAAGCGGCGGGTTATCGCACTGCGGTAGCCGGCAAGTGGCAACTGTACGGCGCTGAGCACTACAGCAAACAGTTTCGCGGCAAAGGCGCGCTGCCGGGACAGACGGGGTTTGACAACCACTGTCTCTGGCAGGTCGACAAACTCGGCCAACGATTCGACGGTCCGCTTATGCACATCGATGGAAAGAACAAACAGTTTTCCAAACAACACTACGGTCCGAAGGTGGCGACCGATTACCTGATTGATTTCATGGCGAAGAAGTCTGACAAGCCGTTCTTCATTTACTACCCGATGATCCTGGTGCACAGTCCGTTCGTCGCCACGCCTGACACGGTGAATCGCAAGAGCAAGAACAAACAGAAACACTTTGAAGACATGGTTGCGTATATGGATACATTGATCGGGCGCATTGTGGCGAAGACGGAGCAACTTGGCATCGTCGACGACACGCTGATCCTATTCACCGGCGACAACGGCACGCACAAATCGTTGTCATCAAAGCTCAACGACGTGACGATCAAAGGCGGCAAGGGCATGACAACCGACGCCGGCACGCGCGTGCCGCTGGTGGCGTATTGGCCCGGCAGGATCAAGGCCGGCCTCGTGTTGGAGGATCTGGTCGACTTCTCCGATTTCCTGCCGACGGTGATGGACGCCGCCGGTGTCGCCGCGCCCAAGCCCATCGACGGCCGCAGTTTTCTCCCGCAATTGCAAGGCCAAAAGGGCAACCCCCG
>JANQKH010000080.1 GCA_028281215.1 Phycisphaeraceae bacterium
GCTCGATCAATACATCGTCCGCGATACCCCCGGCGACGAACGCACCGTACTGACGTTCGGCATTGACGCCGCCCGCGGGCTCGAAGCCGCCGCCAACCGCAACCTGATCCACGGCGACGTTAAACCGGCCAATATTCTGATCAATGAAGAAGGTACGGCAAAGATCGTGGATTTCGGGCTCGCGCGGTTCGCTGAAAACCAGATTGAAGGCAAAGTGTACGGTACGCCGTTTTACATCGCGCCGGAACTACTCGACGGCAAGGCCGCCGACTTCCGTTCGGACATGTATAGCCTCGGCTGCAGTCTGTTTCATGTGCTCGCCGGAAGACCGCCTTTCCGTGCCAAGAAGGTTAAGGAGATCGTCCGTGCCCGCTTGCTCGCGCCCGCTCCGGATGTGCGCACCTTTGCGCCGGACGTGACGGAATACACGTCCTACATTTTTACCCGCGTACTGGCGAAGAACCCGGACGAGCGGTACGTGGACTATGACGAGTTCGTGCAGGACATGACCTACGCGCTGCAGTTGCTGGACGCTGGAAACACAGGCATACCCGGGCCGCTGCCGCCGCCTCCGAACGCCGGCGCAGCAGCATACGCTGACAGTGCGGCTGACCTTTCCGAACTGGACGCCGCAGTGTCGCACTCCGAGCGCGAAGCGTTGACCAGCCGGGGGCACTCACATCGCCGGCGCGGTTCTTCACGCGACCGTAAGCGCCGCGGCCGTGCCTTGGATTCGCAACGGCTCTCTGCATCACACACACACATGGACGGGTTGGAAACCGAATCGGGCGGCGGCAAGAAGCTCGGCCTGATCATTGGCGGCGCGGCACTCGCGCTCGTCGCCATCATCACACTCATCGTGGTGCTGAGCGGATCATCTGGCAAGAACGACGGCGGCAAGGACGGTGGTGTCACGTCCATCGGTGCGAACTTCACCGAAACGTTCGCCAAGCCCCAACTTAACTCGGCATGGCAACGCGAAGGCAACGGCGCCCTGCTGCCCGGCAGTGAAGTGTTGCGATTGACCGACACCGGTAAAGACCCGCGCGCCGATGCCGTCATCACCCGGCGACTGGCGATCAAACCATTCACCGCCGGCATCAAGATCAAAGCCATTCAGTGGGCCGGCGGCGCCGAAGAGTTTCGCTTCGAGTTCATGCAGGGCAGCAACAATGGATTAATAATCAACCTCTCCAACGACCAGAGCGTTTGCAAAATTGAGTGCGAAGCGATAGGTCCGGGCAAACTTAACACCGCGCCGTCGGTGAAGTTCGGTGACAAACCGCCGGCGTCACTGAACCTCAGCGTGCGATGGTCGGCCGACACTGGACTGTGGAGCATTAAGTATGGTATCGACGGCGCACCGCCCAACAAAGAGATCGAACCGCTCCCGCAAGTCGTTCCGCCGGACCCCACCAAGCCGTTGACGTTGCGCATCGTCGCCAATCAATTCGGCTCACAGGGCGTGACCTCCATGGACATCGATGCTGTCGACGTTCGTTACGAGGCCAACCCATGAAGCTTTATACCCGCAAGGGCGACGACGGGACCACCGGCCTGTTCGGCAACCAGCGTGTCGACAAGGACAGCGTGCGCGTCACAGCCTACGGCGACGTTGATGAGTTAAACAGCTTCATCGGCCTGGCGCTGGCAGGCTGTGAGTTTGATGAAATCAAGTCAGTGCTCACGTGCGTGCAAAGCCGATTGTTTGACGTCGGCGCCGACCTGTCGACGCCGATCGACAGCGATCACGGTGACAAGATCACACGCATCGGCCAATCACACATCGGTGAATTGGAATCAATGATCGATGCGTCGTCCGACCTGCTGCCGCCGCTGCGCGTGTTTGTGTTGCCCGGCGGGACGGAACTGGCGTCGAGGCTTCACGTGGCACGAACGGTTTGCCGGCGGGCCGAGCGCGCGTGCGTTGCGCTATCGAAACTCGCGGCCGGCGTGGACGAGGTGGTGATTTACATGAACCGTCTCAGCGACCTGCTCTTTGCCCTTGCCCGCCGCGCCAACCAACTGGCCAACGTTGAGGACGTGCCGTGGCAGCAGACGTAGACGACTTCGATTTCTTCACCGAAGTGCCGCAGTTTCTGGCAACGTGGCGGACCGCCAGCGTGGCGACCATCGACGAACGGGGCTTTCCCCACGCCGCCAACGTGCAGTTTGCATTCGATGATCTGCAACACTTGTATTTCGTTTCCAGTCCGGATTCGGCGCACAGCCGACACATGGAGATGGAGCCGGCGGTGGCGATGACGATCTATGCGCAGGTGGATACGCCTGATCAGATTCACGGCGTCCAGCTGCATGGCCGATGCCAGGCCATCACCGACCCAGACGCCCTCGAGCGCGCCTGGTCGTGCTACACGCAAGCCTTTCCGTTCGTCCTGCGAAACACCCAACTCGAACAACGCATGCGCGGTGAACAGTTCTATCGCGTGCAACCCAGTTGGATACGCTACATCGACAATCGCCGCGGCTTCGGTTTCAAGGTGGAGCAGGTGTTTGAGTTGTAAAGTTCACACATCCAACCGGTAACCGACCGCGCGGATGGTTTGAACTATGTCGCCGTAGGCGCCGAGGTTACGGCGAAGCATAACCACTTGAGCGTCGACGGATCGTTCGGAGATGTCCGAGCCACTACCGTGCAGTTTTTCGACGATCACCTGGCGCGAGTAAACCTTGCCCGGCTCATCGGCCAACAAGGTAAGCAACTGGAATTGTCCAGAGGTCAGTTCGATGCGTTTACCTTTGGCACGAACTTCGGATTCAGTTCGATGGATGACCAGATCCCCGATGCGTTGGACCGGGTCCGGCCGTTCATTTGCTCCGGCCCTCGATTTCCAGCGCAGGATGGCTTTGGCGCGGGCAGCCACGACGCGCGGGCTGTACGGCTTGACCACGTAATCGTCTGCCCGCACTTCGAGACATTGCACCATGCAGTCCTCACTGTCCGAACAACCAAGCACCAGCAAAGGCACATCGGTAACCGGCAGTTTGTTTTTGAGATAGTCGCATACCTGCGTGCAACCATCACCCGTATCAGGTCCGCCGTCCGGCTCCCAGTCAAAAATGATCATTGCGGCGTGGCGGGAACGAAGGTGATCGGCCAACTGTTCGCAGTCGGAGACAGCGGAGACGCCGAACCCCTCGCGGATCAATGTATGGGTAAGCTGATCGCGATGACCGTTCGTGGATTCAAGAATCACAATGTGCGGCCGCCCGGGCGCGCTGGAACCCAAGCCGCCTTCCTGCGGGTTGACGCCGCTTTTGATGCTTTGCTTTTCCTGTAACACAACAGCCCTTCACAAACTGCCCATCCGAACGAGGCATCAACGTAAAGGGCGCCGATGAGTCAAACACTATGAAAATGTGAGCAAACCGCAAGAATGATGAGCATTTGGTTAAATGACGAATTCAGCAAAGACCCTGTCGGGCTTGTACGCCTGAATAGGGGCATTGGGGGCGTCATTCCAGAATACGAACTTGTTCCAGCAATCGCATGTGCTCGTTGGCGAAGGCAAACGATACACGACCGAACTCCACACTAATCTGAGCCGACTGCGCAAGTTCGCGCATCTCGTTTTTGTTCAGATCAAAAACAACCTTGCCGGCCCGATCGCCGTTGTTGCGAAGCAGCATCGTCTGGCCGTCAAACTTGACAGTCATCGATTGATCTTTCAGATCGTCTACGTCGCCGCCGATCAGAATGACCCCTTTAACATCGCGACGGGATTCCATGGTTCGGCCGGGATGGATATAACCGAGTTGCACGATGATCTGCCGCGTGCCGAGCCGAACATCGACGGGCGTCTCGGCGGTAAGCACGGTCGTTTCGTCGTTCGCTTCGTTGTAGACCGACGAGTGTGAAAGTGAGGGCACCTTTTCACGTTTCCCGCTGACGCTCGCCTTCAAGCCGGCAACCTCCACGGTGTCGCCCGGGCCGCCGTAATTCGACGGCGACGACTGGTGCGCTTCGAGGTGCCGGTTGTACTCATCGACAAATTTCTGGTAGCGTTCTTCTTTGCGCTTGAGGGTTTCGCGTTCTTTGTTCTGCACGTACTCCATGTAATCGTCGGCTTTTTCACCTTGATCAATCGCCACCACCACGAGCGCGATGAGCCCGCCGATCAGAAGCAGCGCAACTACTATCGCCACGATGGCAACATGTGCGCCGTTTGATTTTTGACGCCGACTGCGCGGCGTGCGACG
>JANQKH010000121.1 GCA_028281215.1 Phycisphaeraceae bacterium
GCGGGATGGGCTCCCTCAAGTACTGATTGCCCGGCGACCCGAGGAAAGCGTCCTCGGAGGCTTCTGGGAGCTTCCCGGCGGCAAACTGGAGCCCGACGAAACGCTTGAATCCTGCCTTGCCCGGGAATTTGAAGAGGAACTGGGCGTTCAGGTCGCTGTGGGCGATGCAATGCCTGTTGTTGCCTACACTTACGACCACGCACATGTCCGCCTGCATCCTTTCTACTGCACGCATCTGTCGGGCGAGCCGCGAAACCTTCAGGTCGCCGAGCACCGCTGGATCAAAGCCCGCGACCTGCCCGACTACCGGTTTCCACCCGCCAACGCGGACCTGATCGCCGAAGTGGTCGCCTGCCTGACCGAACAGGCATGATTCGCCCCCGCGGGCTGTCCTGCTTTCTTCCCGCCTAATCCTCAATCCGATACAGCGCCTTCTCCGTTCGGAGGAAGAACGCTCCGTCCACGGCTGCCGCCGACGCCATGATCGCGCCGTCCAGTTCATTCGTCGCCACCAGTTGATACTTCGCGCCCGGTTTGATCACCAGTGTCTTGCCCTCCTGGCTGTGGAAGAACAGATGTCCGTCCGCAAACGTTGGCGACGATGAAAAGTTACCGCCCACGCGCTGCTGCCACGCCACGTTGCCGTTGTGTGCGTTTAAACAAGTGATCACACCGCCCTTGTCGGTGATCGTGTAAATGTAATCGCCCACGACGATGGGCGAAGGCATGCGACCGACACCGCGCGTGTGTCGCCAAACGATGTGAGGCTTCACCGGCTGACCGTCTTTCTCATATTCGATCGCCAGCAGTTCCGACTTCATGAAACTGGTCGACATATAAAACTTGCCATGCGCGGTCACCGGTCTAGGCACGAGGGAGAAACCGAGCACGCCGTACTTCACCCGCCACAGTTCCTTGCCGTTGACCGGGTTGTAGCCGTACACCCAGTCGGCGGCCGGCGAAACCAGCACCGGCTTGCCCGACATGTTGATCATCAACGGCGTACCGTATGCCTTCTGCAGTTGTGGGTTGCTGCTGGTGAACTCACCCGAACGCTTGGTCTTCCATGCGACCTTGCCGTCGGCCTTGCTCAACCCCACGACAAACTGCTGATCGCTGCCGTCATATGTGAGGATGACACGATCGCCATACACCACAGGCGTGCTGCCCGGTCCGTTCTCGTGCATCACTTCAATGTCCTGGTTCACCCAGACGACCTTTTGCGATTTCACGTCCAAGCACGCGGTGCCGGACGAACCGAAGTGGCAATACAGTCGGCCGTCCTGGATCACCGGGCTCGGCGACGCGTAGGAATTCAACTTGTGAATCCACTGCGGTTCGGTCTTGCTGAATAGTTTGATGTTGTGAATCAGCTTGCCCGACTGCTTGTCGACACACAGCGCGTAAAAGTCCGCCCGCGCCGCCAGTTCCAATGGTTGATTGCCCGTGTTCTCTTCCAATCGCTGGCGCGCCCGTTCGGCTGATTCGGCAATGACAATCGCTGACGTCAGCCAGACCTGCTCGCCTGCAATCACCGGCGAAGAATGTCCCTCGCCCGGCAACGGCGTCTTCCATGTCACGTTCTTGTCCTCGCCCCACTTGAGCGGCAGCCCCGTGGTCGAAGCATGCCCCTGTCCGTCAGGCCCACGCCATTGAGGCCAATCCTCAGCCGAAGCCGTGGAAGCCAGCAAACAAAGCAAAAGTGTCAGTGCAATCGTTCTCATGTTGAATTCCCAATTCATTTGATGATTTGGCGATTTGGTGATTGGCTTTCATTTCAATCACTAACTTACTTGCCAACGCGGTACAAGTGTGACTTTGTGCGCAGAATGAGGTCGGAACCCGCCACCGCAGGCGAGGCCATGAAGCCGTCGCTCAGTTTGTTGCGCGCGACGACCTTGATTTTCTTGCCCGCTTCGATGACGGTCACGTCGCCGTCTTCGCTGAAGAAATAGATGTGTCCATCCGCCGCGGCAAACAAAGGCGATGCCGCATACGCGCCGCCGCCCAACCGTTCGGTCCAGATCACATCGCCCGACTTCGCCTCGAAACAGGACGCCACACCATTGTCCGCCACCATGAACAGCAGGTCGCCGAGCAGAATCTGTGACGACTTTTTCGGCACACCCTTACTCGCGTGCCAGAGGATTGAATCGCTGATGTCACCGGCACCGGGTTTGCCGGGTTTGACGGCGATCATGCGGCCCATGCCGTTGGTGATAAAGACGATACCGTTGCCGTACACCGGCCGGGCCGACGCGTTCATCCCGCCGTGCCGCACGGTCCACAGCAGTTTGCCGGATTTCGGGTCAAACGCTTCGGTCGCGACGGCGCACGGGCTGATCAGTTGTTCAACGCCCTGATGCGTAATGACCGTCGGCGTGCAGTAGGCTTTCTTGCGGTCGCCGTTGGTGGTTTTGAAATCGAACGCACGGTCTTTCTTCCACACCGTTTTGCCGTTGTGTTTGTTCATCGCCACGACGTACTGCACATCGAAGCCGTCGAACTGCACGATCAGGTGCTCGCCATGAATGATCGGCGACGCGGCCGGTCCACGATGGTGATTGCATTTGAAATCCCGCCGCTCCCATATCTTTTCACCCGTTTTGGTGTTGATGCAAGCCGTACCGTGAATCCCGAAGTGCACATACAGCCGCCCTTCCTCCACCACCGGCGTCGGCGTCGCGTAACTGTTGTTCGAATGACAGAACTGCGGCTTGGCATTCTCAAACACCAGCAGGTTGTGCACGATCCTGCCGGTCTTGATGTCCACGCCCAGCACATACATCTGCTTGCCGTGCGGTGGCGCCGTGGTCAACCAGACACGATCACCCCATACCACCGGCGACGACCACGCCTTGCCTTCAATCGGCGTCTTCCATTTCACACCCTGCTGCTCACTGAACGTGACAGGCAGCCCGGTCGCTTTGGTGTGACCATTGCCGTGCGGGCCGCGGAACTGATTCCAATGAGGCTCCGCCGCACGGACGTCGCTGACCCCAGCACCCCCGGTGACGGCGATGAAGCAAAATAGCAGCGTGGCAATCGAAATCCATTTCATCAATTTGACTCGCGAAGGATACGGAAACGGCCTGACCCAACCGGCGGACACAGGCGACTCAACACCATGCCGACACCCGCTGGTACGAAGGACGGCCATTGTAGTGTCGGCCGATGCAGAAACGACAGGAAGCGGGGAACCGAAAGTGAACTGGGAAACCTGAAAGCGAGTAACGTCAAACGGCCGCGAGCCGCGACGTACTGTCGCGGGTAAAGCGAGGTGAACCGAACCACCCTGATCGCTGAACAGCACCAGCAACGACACGTCGCGGCTCGCGTGGCGCGCACAGACATGCGCATCCCAGCGCGCACAAACGTGCATGTCCGGACATCGGGGATCCCCCTTTGAATGTCAGATTTGATCTTAAACCCTTGAAACAGCTTGCCTTGCATCAAATCAACCTCATGTCCGCCGATGTCCGGCGGACATTCAACCCTCGATTTCAAGCCAAAAACACCGATATCTATGTCCGTTTTGATGTCCGGACATGTCCAGCCGTTGTCCGTTTCATGTCCGGCCGTGTCCGCCGGACACGGTTTGACGATGTTTGTGCGCACAAGCATCGTCACGGCATGTCGCCCGTGCTCGCTATCGCGATGCCGTGTTGTTCCTTCGTGGATTCTCACTCGCTTTAGACCTTCCCAAGAGATGCCCGCTGCTCGGTTTGCGGAATCGAGCCATTGTACCCGATCGCCGAACAGATTGCGAGTAAAAGTTGGGTGCGGATGGGTACCAACAGCGCCGCAGTCGCCTCCATCGGCCCGGTACAATGCACCGGGGCAACCACTGGGAGATTCTCATGAAGTCCATAATGGCAACCGTCGTCCTGTTTGTGGTGATCACGAGCGCCGCGCCATCGGCGTCCGCCGCGGACGACACGATCATCCTCGACACGTGGGAGTGTAAGGACAGCACCGGGCACCACCGCATCACGTACAAGCCGATGGGCAAGTACCGGCTGGTTGACCCGAAGACAAAAAAGAAGCCGACCAACGCCACCTACACCTACCACTACAAGAGCCTGGTCCTCTTGCACATCAACTTCGCCAACCAGGATTTCTACAATTTGAAATGGAAGGGTCGGAACCAATTCACAGCTACACACGTGAAGACCAAAGAGCGACGCGTGTGGAAGCGGGTGAAAAGTGAAGGCAAATCCTAGGGTGGGTCAAGCCCAGCGGACGCACCAAGGCTCTGGGTTTGTTCGCCTGACTCTGAATCCATCGATGACGGGTGGCTGCGGCAAAGGCTTTGCCACAGCCACCCGAGTCAGCTTATCGCACGCTTTAAAGCACACCCTTTTCGCGCAGCACGCGTTCGAGTTGGGCTTTGTGGTCAGTGCTGATCGGGGTGAGGGGCAGGCGGAGTTCGCCGGTGTCTCGGCCGACCATCGCCATGGCGGCTTTGATGGGGACCGGGTTGGTTTCCACGAACATCGCTTTGCACAGGGGGAACATCGCTTTGTGTAGTTGTTGGGCGACGGCGAACTTGCCCGCTTTGGCGACGTCGACCATGGCTTTGACGCGGTCGGGCAGGAGATTGGACAGCACGCTGATCACGCCGCGGCCGCCGAGGGACATCAGGGGCAGCGTGAGTGTGTCGTCGCCGGAGAGGATGTGGATGTCGCAGAGGGAGGTGATTTCGGTGGCGATGTCCATCGAGCCGGTGGCTTCTTTGATGGTGTCGATGTTGGGGTGCTGGGCGAGGCGGGCGACGGTGGCCGGCTCCATGGTGATGTTGGTGCGGCCGGGGATGTTGTAAAGCACGATGGGAATGTCG
>JANQKH010000155.1 GCA_028281215.1 Phycisphaeraceae bacterium
TTTTTCAACGCTTCGTCAATGATGGGCAAGACGGCCTTGTTCATTTTGAACAAGGCTTGGGACGCCAACTCCCGGCGATGGAAATCAGAGTGCTCCAACTGCGCGATATGACGCCGCGCGGCCGTCCTCTGGTCTGCATTCAGCTTTGTGTGTTCATTGCCCGACTCCCCTTGAACGGGCGTCCAGCCCAACAGCCAACCCAGCATCAACAGACACGGCAACCGGAATGAAGTGAATCGCCCGCAGTGCATGGGTAGATCATAACAGAACAGGAAGTGTGAAGATGAACTTGCACAGGACAAACGCATTTGACGATAAAGTGCGTCTGGAGAAAACATGACCTCGTTGAGTCAATTGTCAACACCACCTCACAGGATTGAATCATGTCAACTACCATCAACACGGCCGGTGAGAAGATCGTGATCACGCGGGCATTCAAGTCTGGCCAACACCTGATCAAGATCAACGGGAACGTGATCATCGAAGGTAAACTCGATCGCGACGAAACCAAAACGTTCAGCCATGGTGGCCGGGACTACGCCCTGTATGTCAACGCGAACCGCAAGACATATCACCTGACGGTCCGCAAGGGTGATAAGGTGTTGCATGAAAGCCTGCACGATCACCTCGGCCAACCGGTGCGCGATGAAGCGCACGCGGAAACGAATCGGCACATCCAAATCTGTTCTCTTGTCTTCGCCATCATCGGCGTCGTGGTCATGCTCACGCTCAACTCGACCACCAACGGTGCCGTGCCCGGTGGTGCGATCGGCGGCGCCATCGGCGGCGGAGTCGGTGGATTACTTGGTTCCATCCTCGGCACGCTGGTGGCGCGAGCCAGTAAACAATGAGGGTTACCAGGATTCAAACGATATGCCACCTGCACCGAAGGTTGGGAGTTCTCACGCAAAGCCTCTGCCGCAAGCACCCCGTGTTGGTTTGCTGAACGAATCACACCCGATCCAACGACAGCGCATGCGCTTCGTGGTACCGCATACCCAAGTTGTGCCAGTCGAAGTGTTCGCTGAAGCTTTCCACGGCGTTGCGCAGGCCGATGCGTTCGCGGCGGTTGAGTTGGCAGTAGCGGAACATCAGTTCCGCCAATTCCTCGGCGGACTGGTCGTAGGAACTGTACCGCCGATGGATGCAGTACAAGCCTTTCTGTTCATGTTCGGGGAGCAGTTGAATCAGATAGGAACCGAAACCGGACAAATCACTGGTCACCGCCGGCACGCCGGAAGCGATGGACTCCAACGGCGTGTAGCCCCACGGTTCGTAGTAACTGGGGAAGATGCCCAAGTGGCAACCGCGCACGAACTGGTCGTAGTCGATGCCGAATAGCGGATTGGTCGAGTTGATGAAATCGGGGTGATAGACGATTTTGACTTTATCGTGCGCGTGGTTCCAAAGCCGGGCGGTGCGCAACTGGTTGAGCACCTCGTCTTTTTCATCGTCGATCAGGTCGTGCGTGACAATGCCCGGCGGCATACCGCTCTTCCAGGCGTGAATCGCACGGCGAAGCCGCAGCCGCCAGTAATCGTCAACGAAGGCATTGAGGTCGGGGATTTCACCGCGCGTGCCAGCGAGGAACAGTTGATCGCCGATGCCTTCCTTGATGTTGTCTGCGATGGTGCGGAACTCTTCCAACCTCGCCCGTGTGGAGAGGGCATGCACGTTCATCGTCGTGAACGGGCGCTTGGTGATGATGAAAGCCACGACGGTGCGATCAACCCCCGCACGTTGTAGACGATAGTTCAACCGCGCCAACGATTCGATCGTCAGGTCCATGCCTTTGTTGCGGTATTCGTAGCGGCCGGACGTGAAAAAGTAGAGCGTCTTGTCGAGGTCAAAGCTGTAACTCGGGAAGAAGTGCCCAATGGTAAATTCGTGAATTTTTTCTTTGTAAAGGCGGTGCAGGTTTTGAAGTTCGTGCAACCGCTCAAAGCGGAGAATGTTCAGGCCGTTGGGCAACAACAGGTCCGGTTGTCGGCCGAGAAGATGTTTGCATTCCTCCGCGGTGACGTCGGACACGGTGGTGAACACGTGCGAGCCATGAGCTGCGGCACGTTCAATCTGATATTGCGCCTTGACGTTGTAGCGTTCTGCTTCGATCCCGGCGTCAAAGAAAGGAAGGTGGTCGTAGAACGAAGGCGTATTCATCGCCAGGTAGCGTCCGAGCATCGTCGCGTGCGTAGTAAAGGTGATCGCACCCGGCCAGTGGTCTTTGCGTAGCGAAGGGATCGCGCTGCCCGCCATCCATTCATGAAAGTGCGCGGCGATGTGGCGGCGGGCGCCGTCTTTGTTCGCCAGTTGCCAGAGGAACAGCCGCACCACTTCGCCAAACGCTGTGACGTTGTTGATCAGTTCGTCGTCACCGGGCGTGCTGATGTTGTGGTCGGTCCAAAGTTTGTATTTCACTTCGTGCAAATGCGGAAAGATGCTCAGGTAATCCAGCAACACCACGCGCGGCCGACCAGTGACCAGCCAGCGGCCCATCCGTGCGCCGATACCCATGTCGCGCAACGCCTGCACCGCATGTCCGAACGCACCGGCGAGCGGTGCCTCCTCGAACTCCACCGACGCACTGCCTTGATTTTCAGGCCCGATCAGGCAGTAGTTGTTGTCCCACTTCTCCACCATCGCCGGCACTTTCGACCGCAGCACGGTATAGATTCCCCCGACCTGATTGCAGGCCTCCCAGGCGATCTCCAACAGCAATGGGTCCGCGCGGTCAGAATTGGACGACTTGTTCTTTCTCGAACCGGACCTGCGCGTCTTGCGGGTCGAATCTGTCTTGGTTTTACCCATTCCGCATCCTTGAATTCGATAGCGCCATCGTCGTTCGTGCGCCGGACCATGCCGACCGCGATCATACATTGAACCCGATCATGCGGCTGTTCATGTTGCGATCGTCACGGCGTAGCGTATGCTGCCGTTCTTTCATCGGTAACACGCCCACGGTTCGGAGCACATTATGTATCGCGAAATCAAGATCGCCACCGGTCGCGCCGGCACGGTTGACGCCATCGCTGTCGCCGCCTTCGCCGGGCAGACCAAACTGCCCCAAGGTTATGCGGACATCGACGCCAAACTCGGCGGCGCGATCAGCGACGCGCTGGCGAGACCGGAATGGAACGGCGCGGTGGGCAGTGTCACCGCGATCTATCCGACCCAGGGTACTGAACGGCTCTATATTCTCGGACTCGGTGACGGCGAGCGCGCTTTTGAAGCGTTGCGCATCGCGGCCGCGAAACTCACCGGCGCAGCGTTCAGCAGTGAAGTGAAGTCCGTCCAACTACTCGCTGCGCCTGCGTTCGAGGCGCAAAGCGATGTCGACTTCGATGCCGACGGTGCCGGCCGAGCGATCGGTGAAGGCATGGCGATTGGCAACTTCGAGTTCGTGGAATACAAAGGCATCGCCGGCAAGCCCGACAAACCGCCAAAGAAACTTACACTCAGTGTGTATGTTGAGCCGGCGTTACGTAAAGCGGCGCAGCGCGGCATCGTGGTCGGCGAGTCCGCCAACGTCGCACGCGAACTTGCCGCCACGCCGCCGAACGTCGCGAACCCCGGTTACCTCGTCAAATATTGCCGATCGATGGCGACGAAACTCGGCCTCAAGTGCACCGTCATTGACAAAAAGAAAGCGCAGAGTTTGAAGATGGGCGGGCTGCTCGCCGTCGGCGCCGCCGGCTCGACGCCGCCCGCGCTGATCTGCCTCGAACACACGCCCACCATTCGCGGGGGCAGCAAGAACCGCGTGCGCGGTGGCGTCAAACAACCCGCCTCTCCGCCGCCCGTCATGCTTGTCGGCAAAGCCATCACCTTTGACACCGGCGGCTACTCACTCAAAGGCATGCCCGGCATGATGGGTATGAAGTACGACAAGTGTGGCGGCATGGCGGTTATCGGCACGATGCGCGCCGCCGCCCTGCTCAACCTGCCCGTCCGCATCGTCGGCCTTATCGCCGCCGCGGAAAACATGGTTGACCAAACTGCCTACCGGCCCAACGACATCTTGCGCATGCACAACGGTGTGACGGTCGAAGTCACCAACACCGATGCCGAAGGACGGCT
>JANQKH010000185.1 GCA_028281215.1 Phycisphaeraceae bacterium
CACGGTGATCCAACCGCGATGTCGATGAGCGTGCTGGCGATCGGCACGCCAATGGTCGTGCTGCTCTACACCGCAAGGTGCTCGTGGGCGGTGTGGCGACTAAGGTACCGACCATGACGGACCCGCAAGCGCCACAACCCGCGCCGTCGAACGATTCTGAAGGTAACCAACCGGCCGGTGAGCCCTCGCCGCGCGCGTTCGCGCAAGGCACGGGTATCTATCTTCAGGTCGTCGGCGTGCTGCTGTTTCTGACCACGTGCTGTGTCTGTTCGTCCGCGGTGTTCTGGGATCCGGTCGACACCGCCGGTGAGATGGAACAGAAGGTCACCGTTGAAAAGCAACAGCCGATCCCCACGCTGCAAACGATGTTCAAGGATCCGGCCACCGCAGGTTTCAGCATCATGATTGCATTCTCCACCGTCGGCGGACTGGCGATGGCGGTGTTCGGCCTCGGGTTGCAGGCGGATAAGCCTAAGGCTGCGGCCGGCGCGATGGTCTCGGTCGTGGTGTGGGCGCTTGTATTGATCGGGGCGGGCGTCGGCCTGTGGATCGGCGACGGTTCAATCGGCGCGCGCCTGTGGCACCTGCTGATGATGGCGATCGCGTTGCTGTCCCTCGGTTTCACGGCGGCGGCGTTCAAACAGGTTCGCAAACATCCACCGCCGACGGAAATGGAAGTGCTGCCGGCGGATTGGGAACCGCCCAAGCGCGGGCATCATTGAAACGCGAATGCATGAGGGGCCGAGTTACACAAACGATTGCATCAGCTCGCGCATTTCGTCAGCGGCGTGGGCGTCGCCGGCTTGCTGGGCGGTCGCGATGCCTTCGGTCAACACCTGTCGCGCGGCGTCGGTGTCGCCCTTCTGGTCGAGCATTTTTGCTTTCTGAAAAAATGCGTAGCAATACTTCCCGTCAATCGAAAGCGTCTTGTCAAGCCAGGTGATCGCATCATCCGGCTCGCCGGCCTTGGCATGCTCCAATGCGATACCGTAGGTGAGAAATGGATCGTTCGGGTCCGCTTCGAACAGTCTGTGAAGTTGGGTGAGTCGATCAGACATGAAATGCCAGAATCCAGTTTACAAAAATCAAGCGGTGGCAACACGTTGGCGGGTTGTTTCGGAGATGGGTTGGCCGCACTCGGGGCATTTGCCGATGGCGGGGTCGTCCGTCCCGCGTAAGTTGTAGCCGCAGTCCGGGCAAGGCACCGCATCTTTCATCTGCTCACGCAGTTTTTGAAGCTTGGCGGTTTTGAAGTGGAAGAGCACCATGTAACCGACAAAGCCGAGCATCACGATCGTGGACAACGCCGCCCAGAGCAGTTCCCAACCATCGCCGGTGATGTTGTATTTACGGATGCAGAAGACCGTGAAAAAAATATCGAACGCGATGGCCGTGCCGATCAAAATGCGATGGAAGACAAACAGGTCCATGTGTGATTCCTTGGGGAACCGACTATTCTAAGCGGCACCATGCCTGTCGTCACACCCCATCGGGAGTTCCCTGCATGAAAATCGGCGTGATCAGCGACACCCATGATCGGCTGCCGACGTTTCGGCGCGCGGTCGCCCTGTTCCGACGGCTGAAGGTCGACGCCGTCCTCCACGCCGGCGATTACGTCGCCCCCTTCGCCGCCAAACTCATCGCGCCCGACGTCTTGCCCATCCCCCTGCACTGCATCTACGGCAACAACGACGGTGAACGCGTCGGCCTTAAAACCGTGCTGCCGAACATAGTCGACGGCCCGCTCCGCATCGAACTCGGCGGCAAAACAATCATCATGCACCACTTTATCGATTGGATGAAGCCGGCCGAATACGCTGATGCAGACATCGTCATCACCGGCCACACACACGAAATCGTCAACGAAGCCCGAGACGGCAAACTCTTCTTGAACCCCGGCGAATGTTGTGGCTGGTTGACGGAGCGATGCACGGTGGCGCTGCTGGATACTGAGTCTTGCTCGGCGGAGATTGTGGATGTGCACGATTGAGCCTAAGTATGGTCGACCGAGAAAGCCAATTTGACGAATACATCAATCTCGTCGACTCCTACCCGTGGGAACGACTGCTCGATGTCTGCGGACGAGCAACAGGGCTTGAATCGGCATTGCGATCACTTCCTTCATCAACGGATGACGAATTCATCGCCGCAGTTGATTACATCCACGAACACGTGGAACACCAGGATTGGATCATTCAGGCAACCCCCTTCGCCGTAAAATGCATGTTGGCACTATTGCCGTTGGCAGAGAACTCGAAACGCCGTGAGATGCTTCAATCCATCATTGATCACGTACATGAATCGGCTCGCTTCGGTCTTGCCGAGGCTTCGACTGGTAGAGATTACCGAATGACGATTGACCAACTTCTCGATGACGCGAAGCTTGCTCCACCTTATGTTGACGAGGCCACGGAGGACGAAATGTGGGAAACCGCAGGCGAATGGGCGCAATCGGACGAAGTTTACCAAGTGACGCTGAATCTGATCGAACGTCCGTAACGCATCACAACAGCCCGCGATGCCACAATGACAACAGATCCATGCTCATCGCCACCGCGATATGCAGTGCGGCGCCCATCCAGATCGAACATGTTTTCAAGCTCATAAACCCGAGCACGACGCCCGCACCAATAGCACTGAAAGTCTCCGGCATCGGTTTACCGAAGTGGATCATGACGTAGGGGAAGGTCATCACAAGAATGCTATAGACGCCCATGCGATGTTTGGTGCCGTGCACCATGAACCCACGGAAGAAAAATTCCAGAGCGACAAATTGCAAGCAGTAGATCAATTCCCACGACCAGAACCGCACGCCTAGCGGTTCGTTCGGCTGAAGGTCGTAGAACGGATACTTACGTTGAAAGCTGTCGGTCTGCGAGAAGATCAATACTGCCGGCACCATGACCGCGAACATTACGGCATACACCCATAGACTGGACCTGATGCCGCGCACGTGTGTGCCATAGTCGCGGATCGGTTCGCGGAGGACGAACTTGATCACCAGCATAGGGATGAGCATGAACGTCACGACACGGGCGATGCCCCAATAGCTGAGCCGGGCGATTTCGTAGTTCTCTGATTTAAGTCGCCAGTCGTCGAAATCGGTGGCCGCCTGCTCCGCGCCGAAGAATCGCAACACGTCCGCCACGTGCCGGACATCGCCGGATGCGAAGAAATATTCCTGCGCACAGATGATGACCATCGCGGTAATCATCACAATGACCGTTTTGCCGTCGAGCCCCGGCCGCGTGTCGAGTTCAACGCGGCATTGCTGATCCGTCTCGGCGATCACGCTGCGGATCGTGCCGAGGATGGACCGGCGAGGTTGAGGCGATTCGTTCACGATCGCAGCAAATTAGTCGCGACCGTTGGCTGTGGCAAAGGTATTGCCGTCTCCTATCATGCCCGCATGGCCGAGGGCGAGACTTTTGAACCTGTTGATCTACCGACATCCACACTGGGTCGGCCCAAATACTGCAAGCGATGCCTCTATCCGCTTCGCGGGCTGACCCGCGAAGGCAGTTGCCCTGAGTGCGGCCGGCTTTACGACCTGTCGCGCAGCCAGACCTATACGACCGATCCCAATCCGCCCAGCGTCTGGAAGCGTTTGGGGCGATGTCGCGCCGAGCCGTTGGGTCTGCTTGCAGTGGTTGTCTCGTGGTCGGTCGTGATGAAGATGAGCGTGGAGGAATGGTTCGGCCTGATCACGGCGTACCCGCTGTGGAGTCTGCTCGCGTGTTATCTGGTGATCGATCTGACGTACCGGATTGTGAATCGCACACCGAAACAGCAAGGCGTAGCCGGCGGGGCGTGTTTTGGTTTTACACTGGGGTTTGTCAATCTGGTTTTCGTGGGTGACGCGGACGCGTTCCTTTTGCCGATCATCTCCGCGCTGGCCGGGGGTATCGCCGGCTGGTTGGTGATCCTGGCCGATCGGAAGCAGTTGCGCGACGCGTGAACAGAGACAGAAATCTGCCGTTGCCTCGGATACGATGTTCCGATGCACGAGGGGCAAGCGGTCAAACCCGTTCATTCTGCCGAGGGCGGTGGAATCCCGAAATTCTGCAAGCGTTGCCATTACCCGTTGGCGGGGTTGCCGATTGCCGGAACGTGTCCGGAGTGCGGTCGGCGGTACGACCTGGGTAACTACACCACGTACAGCTACGACGCTCGGCCGTTGCCGATCTGGAAGAAGTTACTGATCGGACAACGCCGGGCGGTGATCCTATTCCTGTTGTTGACAGCAGGCCATTTCATTCTTGCCTCGGACAACTGTTCGGTTCTCCTGACTTATCCGCTGTGGGTCATCGTGCTGAGTTACTGTCTGCTCGACCTGATGTACCGTCTGTTCCGCGCATCGCCCGGGTTTTTAGGGATGTTTCTTGGATTCGCGTTGGGCGTGGGAATCGGATGGGCAGCGAGTCTGTTATACGGCTTCGGATTCAACGTGATGTTCGCTTTGATCAGCGGCGGCTTTGCAGGGTTGGGCGGGGTGTTTCTGGTGTACGCGGAGATCAGTCATTTGCGCGAAGGATGAGTTGGGGTAAGTGCCGCCTACAATGTGGTATGTCCGAGGGTGAACAAATCGAAGCAAGTTCTAAACCACTGTCGATGCGGGGCGCACCAAAATTTTGTAGGCAATGCCGTTATCCGTGGCACGGCCTGGAATCTCCCGGCCAATGTCCTGAGTGTGGGAAACGATACAACCTCAAGGACCAATCAACATATACCTACGATGCGAAGCCACAGGCGTTCGGTAAGAGATGCCTCTACGGATTGTTGCGACTGACCCCGGCCTTGTTGTTGCTCATCGGCGGTTTTGCGATGTTTCGAATCATTGGGCGACGCCCACTGTATCCCGTGTACGGCGGGTGGAAAATGCTCGCGCTGTATCCGATCTGGATTGTCCTCACGACGTACCTTTTCGTGGATGCGCTTTGGCGAGTACTTGGCATTCCGGCAACCACGGTCATCACCTGTCTCGGTGGTTTTGCCACTGCTGCCGCGATCAGTTATCTCGATATGGGCCTCTATGCAGAACAAGTTAACCACTGGTTGGCGGTGATCGTTGGACTGCTCGGCATTCTGAGCGGATATTTCGTGGTCCGCGCGGACATTCATGACCTGCGAAGTTGAGATTGATCACCACACTTGGTTTTTTCCCTCACAATCGCTAGCATTCGTCCAATTTGCCCGGAGACGGATCTCCGCGCTGTGCCCACGCCTTCCCGCCCTGCTTTGCTCTGCCATGCCCAAACGCACCGATATCAAGACCATCCTCATCATCGGCGCCGGGCCGATTGTCATCGGCCAGGGCTGCGAGTTTGACTACTCCGGCACGCAGGCTTGCAAAGCCCTTAAAGAAGAGGGTTACAACGTCGTGTTGGTCAACTCCAATCCGGCCACAATCATGACCGATCCGGAGTTTTCCGACCGCACCTACATCGAGCCGATCACGCCCGAGGCAGTCGAAAAGATCATCGCCAAGGAACACAACGGCCCATTCCACATCGACGCGCTGCTACCCACCCTGGGCGGACAGACGGCCCTCAACTGCGCCTGCAAGGTCGAAGAACTCGGCGTCCTCAAAAAATACGGCGTCGAGATGATCGGTGCCACACGCGATGCGATTTACAAAGCCGAGGACCGAGAGCTTTTCAAAGAATGCATGAATTCGATCGGGCTCAAGAGCCCTGAGTCCAAGACCGCGACGAACATGGACGAAGCCCGCGAGATCGTCGCGGAGTTGGGACTGCCGGCGATCATCCGGCCGGCGTTTACGCTCGGCGGCACGGGTGGCGGTATCGCTTACAACCAGGAAGAGTTTGAAGACATCGCCAAGCGCGGCTTGGACGCGTCGATGACCAACCAGGTGCTCATCGACAAATCGCTGCTCGGCTGGAAAGAATACGAGATGGAGGTGATGCGCGATAAGAATGACAACGCCGTCATCATCTGCTCCATCGAGAACTTCGACCCCATGGGCG
>JANQKH010000246.1 GCA_028281215.1 Phycisphaeraceae bacterium
CATCCACCCAGTTGAGCAGGTCTTCTTCCGACTTCTGCATCGAACTGACAGGGAACATCACGATCAGGCTCATCACCAAGGCGATGAGCGTGGTGTCGAACGCTTTGGACAAACCCTTGGTGATGCCCGACAGGGACTCGGTGAGTTTTTCGGTGGAGACGTCGGTTGCATTGATGGCGGAATCGAAACTGCCGACAGCATCGCTGATGCCGATGACGGTGCCGATGAAACCCAGGATGGGAATCGCCCAGATAAACACCTTGACGGTGGTGTAGCTGGAATCGACAGCGTTGGCGTCGATGTCGGACTGGGACTGCATGACGGAGGCGACCTCGGCAGCACTGCGCCGCACGCGGAAATGTTCGAGGCCGCGGAGAACGCGGTTGATCAGAAAGCTGCGAGACGGTTCGACCGGCACGCCGCGCACGTGGGTGGTGAAGTGATGCAGGTTCGTCGGCGTGATTTCGTTACCCAACTCGGTAGGCAACAGATCGAACAACATCGACGCCGACTGCAACTGGAGTTTGCGCCACTTGAGGAAGACGACGGCGACGGACCAGCCCATCAGAAACAGCAACACGAACGGCACCCAACCGCGGTCGAGAAACAGTTCGCCGAAGTAACTGTTGCGGAACGGCAACAGAATCGCAACGCAACCGGCGGCGAAGATGACACCGAACAACGCGCCGATCAGCATGCTGATGTTGGTGCCGTCGGACCGCTCGGCGTGGGTGTGTGCTTCGGCGGGAGGCGGAGGCGGGGCGGGGTCGCCTTTCTTTCGAGCACGGGCGACGGGAATCGCGCCGGGATCGAGGTGCAACATGGAGTCCGACGATTCATCGGTACCGCCTTCGACTTGCGGCGTCGGCACGGTCACCTGCTTATGGCAATACGGACATCGCGCCCGTTGACCGGCGGCGTCTTCACGAACCTTGAGGCTCTTGCCGCAGTTGCCGCAATCGAATCGGAAGTACATGAACGTAGGGTAGCAAACCCCGTGTACGATGCAGTGTTACTGGTCGCTGCGCTTGGTGAAGATACCCCATTGCGACAGCCCGGCAACCTTGCGGACCTGCTTGTCTTCAAAGACCGGCACGGTGCGCAGATTGACAAGAAAGTCGTGCGGGCTGGTGCGTTTCTGGTTGAGTCCAACCGATTCCAGCATTTTCATCACCCAGTCCATGGAAGGGACGGGCGTGGTCATGAGTAATTGCCCGCCCTCTTTGAGCAGGTCATAGCATGCCTGGAAACAGTCGACGTGTTCAACGACTTCGAATGCGATGATGTAATCGAAGGATGCGGCCTCGAGGCCGAGCGATTGCCATTGGTTGATGTCGCCGACGATTTCGGCGGGCGGGACAATGTCCATACCGGTGTAGCCGGTCCAGCCGTTCGCTTTCATGTAGTCGCCGACCCAACCGCTGCCGCTGCCGATCTCGAGCACGCGGGCATCCTTGGGAATCGGGTCCAGGAAAAACCGGATTTTCTTGTTTTGGGCGATGTTGCTTAAAAACGGCATCTGATCTTCCTTTCCGCCTGACCGATAATCGCTTGGCCCTTCTACGTAATACAGGGGCCTGACGTTCGCAGTTGGGATTACAATGATTCCAACCCCTATCGGAGCACGTGTATGCTGCGTCAGTCCATTTTCTCATCGGTTGTCTGGATCGCTCTCGCCAGTGTCGCCCTCGGCGCCGGCAAGCGCGAGGAACAGGTTCGTCAGGACATGAAAACCGTCGGCAACGATCCCAACTGGATCTACAACGATCTGAGCAAGGGCATCGCCGAGGCCAAGCGGCAGAACAAGCCGATGCTCGTGGTATTCCGCTGTATCCCGTGACATGCCTGCTCCACATTCGATGGGCAGGTTGCTCATCGCGACGCTCAAATCCGTAAGTTCATGGACAAGTTTGTCTGCGTCCGCATCATTCAGACAAACGGAATGGACCTGTCGCTGTTCCAGTTTGATTATGACGCCACGTTCACCGCGTTTTTCATGAACGCGGACAAAACAATCTACGGCCGCTACGGGACGCGGCGCAGTGGTCATAAAGAAGCCGACGGCGACATGTCGCTTAAAGGTTTCGCCAAAGCGATGGAAAGCGCGTTGAAATTACACGCAGACTATCCATCGAATCGCACGGCACTGGCCGGCAAGAAAGGACCGGCGCCGCGCTTTGCTCGGCCGGAGTTGTATCCCTCCCTCAAGGGGCGCTACGGACCAAAGCTGAATTTCAAAGGTGATCAGGTCGTGCGCAGTTGCATTCATTGTCATCAGATTCGCGACGCGGAGCGCAACCTCGCCCGCGCGTCGGGCAAGCCGATGCCGGACAAGGTGCTGTACCCCTGGCCGGTGCCGGATGTGGTGGGTTTGTCAATTCACACCGATGACCCGACGCGCGTGAAGACGGTCGAGGCCGGCTCGATTGCCGGCAAGGGCGGCTTCAAAGCGGGCGATCGGATTGTCACGATGGCCGGTCAACCGATTCTTTCAATCGCCGACGTGCAATGGGTGCTCGAAACAGCGCGGGAACCGTCGCGGATCAAGGCGACCGTGCAGCGCGGCGCCAAGATGATCGATGTGCAACTCGACCTGTCGATCGGCTGGCGGCGCGCCAGTGATATTTCGTTCCGCACGACAACGTGGAACCTTCGCCGCATGGGGTTCGGCGGGATGTTCCCCGTCGATCTGACGGACGCCGAGCGTCGAGCGCGCGGGATGAGCCGCCTGTCGCTGGGGCTTCGTCTGCAACACGTCGGACAGTACGGGCAACATGCGATCGCCAAACGCGCCGGCTTCGTCAAAGGCGATGTCATCATCGAGTTCGACGGCATCCGCACCCGCAAGACCGAAACCGAATTGCTCGCCTACATCCTTCAAAAGAAGATAGGCGGCGATCGGGTGAAAGTCACCATCGTGCGCGGCGACCGCAAACTGGAAAAAGTGCTGCCGATTCCGAAACATTGACGCAAGGTTAATTTGACGCCGATCCTGCAGTGAATGCCGCTGTCCGGCTAGAATCAGGTCATGACCCTCGCGCGCAGGCTCAGCCTCACGACCATTGCCACGACGATCAGCATGGCGGCGATTGCCATTGCCGCCATGATCGGTCTCAACGGCATGAGCCGCGACATCACTTCTGCGACCGATGGCCTCGACCAGATGGGTCGTGACATCAATATCGCGATGGAAGAGTATGAAAAACTGCGACGGGTATACGACATCGGTCTGCATGCCGTGCGCGCCCGAACGCTGCTCGATTCGTTCGGCGAACCGTCGGTCATCGTGCAGGAACTCGAACGCACGCGATCGAAGTTGGCCGTCTATCTGGAAGACACCGGCGGGGCCGATGACGATGCCGTGCTCACCGTCCTCAAGGATTTGCAGACCAGTGTCGCCGCCGGTGTGCGCGAAGAGTACGTGCAACTGGTCGACCAGCAGTTCAACCAGGTCATCACGCGCATCGCCGAACTGGCCAAAGACACCTCGAACGACATCAAGGCGGCGCAGAAGTCAGCCAACGCCGCATCGATCCGCATCGCTCAGGCGCGGCAGTCGGCGGACGAACGCAGACGCACCACAATCGCCATCGTCGCGTCGCTCGCCGCCGGCATCATTTTGATCGCCGTCGCCGTCAACATCTGGCAGTACGCCAGTGTGATCAATCCATTGAAACGCCTGCGCCGGGGTGTAACCAAAATCGCCGCCGGCGAATTCACCGATCGTGTCGACGCCACCGGTGACCGCGAGTTCGCCGACCTCGCCGGCGACTTCAACCAGATGGCCGAGCACCTCGACACGCTCTACCGCAGCCTCGAAGACAAGGTGCGTGAAAAGAGCCGCGAACTGGTGCGTTCGGAACGGTTGGCGTCCGTGGGTTTCCTCGCCGCCGGCGTCGCGCATGAAATCAACAATCCGCTGGGCATCATGTCCGGCTACGCCGAACTTTCACTGCGCAAGATCGACAAGGCGCGCCAGTCCAAAGCCGACATCTCCGACGAACTTGAAAAGTCGCTGAACATCATCTGCGAAGAGGCCTTTCGCTGTAAGTCCATCATCGAAAAACTGCTCACGCTCACTCGCGGCGGCGGTGACGAAGTGCGAAGCGACGTGGACGTCGGACAGGTCGCCGCCGACGTCGCCGAAATGGTCAAAGGGTTGCCCTACTATCGACAGCGCACGCTCGACCTCAACGTCGCCGGCAATCAGAACGGTGCGCTGGTGATTCATGGCAACGAGACGGAAATCAAACAGGTGCTGTTAAACCTGACCGTCAACGCGCTCGAGGCTGTGCCGCCGGGCGACGGCCACGTCGATGTGAAAGTCCAACCGCAAGGCGACAACGTCGTCATCACCGTGCGCGACAACGGCAAGGGCATGTCGCCGCAAACGCTCGAGCACGTGTTTGAACCGTTCTACACCGAGAAGCGCGGCACATCGGGCGACGGCAGCCGGCACGGCACGGGACTCGGCCTGGCCATCACGCACGCCATCGTCGAACAACACGAAGGCCGCATCACCGCCGCCAGTGCAGGCATCAATAAAGGCAGTCTGTTCACCATCGTCCTGCCACGCGAGGTAGCGTGATGCCACGCGGCTTGTGTCCCATTCACATGATTTTCCTATCATGTCACCATGACTGACGAGCTGGATTTCAACGTCGACAGCACGCCGAACGTGTTGATCGTGGAAGACGAACCGCGTTTGCGCGAGATGTTGCTTCACGCCCTGCCGGACATGGGGTTCACCGGCGCCGCCGCCAAGTCCGGCGAAGAGGGCATCAAGATCATGGAGCAGTCGCCGCACCAGATCGTGATCCTCGACCTGAACCTGCCGGGCATGACCGGCCTGGAGTTCTTCGAGAAAATCCGAGCCGACTATCCCACCACGCAGGTCGTCATCGTTACCGGATTCGGTGATCTGGAAACCGCACAGAAAGCCATTCAGTTGAACGTCGCCGACTTTCTGACCAAGCCTTGTCCACTCGGCGAACTGGAAGACGCGTTAGACCGCGCCCGTCGGCGATTGGTCGACCCGGACAAGAAACCGATGTTGGAATTCGCGACCGAGGTGCCGGCTCCGCCCGACGCCGAGGAACGCGGCGCTGCGACGTTGCAGGAGATCGAACGCGATCACATCCTCGCCGCCCTCCGCCGCAACGACGGCAACCGCAACGCCACCGCCGATGAACTGGGCATCTCGGTGCGCACGCTCTACTATCGGCTCAAGGAGTATCAGGATCAGGGGTATGACGTGTAGGGGAAACGTCAGATTCCGGATTGCGGATTGCGGATTTGGAAACATCGATAGGCGATCTTCGATCGCCCGCTAAACGTGCTGTGTTTCATGCCCTGCCTTCAATTTCTCCTCTACATTCTTTACCTCCCTTACCTTCTCTACCTCCTCAACTCCTCCCATGCGCATCCTCCTGCAACGTGTGACCCGTGGTTCCGTCACCGTCGCCGACCAAACTGTCGGCGCCATCGATTACGGTCTCGTGTTGCTCGTCGGCGTCGCACAGACTGATACCGAAGCGGAAGCCGACCGCCTTGCGGAAAAGATCGTCCACCTGCGCATCTTCAACGACGAGGCCGGCAAGTTCAATCGTTCGTTGCTCGACGTTGACGGCGGCGCGTTGGTCGTGTCGCAGTTCACCCTGTTCGCCGACGCGCGCAAGGGTCGGCGGCCGAGCTTTCAGGATGCAGGTCGACCGGAGGTGGCGCAGCCGCTGTGTGACTACTTTGCCAAACGGTTAAAGCAACTTGGGGTCAAGCACGTCGAAACCGGTCGGTTCGGCGCGGCGATGCATGTTGAAATTCAAAACGATGGACCGGTGACGATCTGGCTCGATAGTGAAGCGTTGGATAAACCCCGGTGAAATTCTCAATCTTCATTGATCGCCTGCTCCGACACCGATTTCACACACCACGCTGTGCAGGTCAACAGCAACAGGCCGCACACGGCGATCAAGGTGTACCAGCGGAGCATTTCCGCAAGTGAAGCGGCGGTGGGGTTTTCGAATTCGCCGACGATGACCGACATGCCCGCGAGCGTGAGTGAAAAGGAAAGTTTTCCGGCCAGGCTTTGCAGCGAAAAATAGGTTGCGCGCTGCGCCTGTGGCACGCGCGGGGCAATCGCGGCGTTGAGCGGCGCGGTCATCAGGCCGCGCGGCATCACGCGCAACAGAATCAGCGGCACCACCCACCAGTGCATGACAAACGCCATCGTGGCGATGATGGCGGATTGAAGTCCCGCCGCCAGCAGCAGCGCCGTCGCTGTCCCGAGTCGCTCGCGCAGTTTCGAGCTGATCGCCGCCGCTTTCGACGCCAGCAACATCGACGCGAACATGTGCATTCCGGCGATTAACGGCGCCCATTGATCGCGCGCAACATCACCGTTTTCCACAACGGCCGACGCGCCTGCATTCGAATTCGCCGACTCCGCCATCGCAATCTTGATGTAAGGCTGAAAGAATTCGTACGGCACATGATTCAGAATCAGCATGAACACCGCGAACGCAAACAACCACGCCAGCGTGCCCTGCTTGAGAAAACCAACACAGAGCATCATCTGCTTGAGGATGCCGGGCGTTTCTTCGACGCACTCGACCTCGCCGTCCGCGTTGACCACCTGTTCATGCGGATGCGGCTCACGAAACGCCCAAACCAGCCCGACGGAGAACACCGCCGCCACGAGCGAAATCGCGTACGCCAACCACAGTTCGATCAACCCCACGGCGCCGCCGGCCAGCGCCGCGAGCGCGCCGGCGATGAACCCGTTGCGCGCGACAATCGCTTCGCGGTCTTCGTATTCGCCTTCGCGTTTCAATGCTTTCAGTGAGTCGAAGTGGAACGACGTGTCCGTGCCGGAGTTGAATGCGATACCGGCCGCCAGACAAACCTGCGCCGCCGCGAACACAGCGAAGGATCCGCCGACCACAAACAATGTATACGCTGCGGTCAGACTGATCGCCGAGATCAACAACGTCGCCCGGCGGCCGACGCGATCGGAGAAATACCCGCTGGGCACTTCCATCACGACCACCGACGCGTAGTAAATCGACTCCAACTGCAACACCAACGGCAGCGAGAGGTTGTCACTGAGATACAAAAAGAAGACCGGCATCCACGCAAACGCATTGAACGCCGCAGCATAGGCGGGATACAGCCGAATGTTGCGCTCGAGTTGGGCGGGGGTGGGCGGCGGCACGGTGGGACAGATGGTAATCGATGACGCACGTGACGTTGCCGAGTTCGGCACACATCAGTAGATTGCTTGTCCGCGTTTCAACATTGGAGGCAACATGTCCCACCTGCTTGGCATAGACATCGGTACGTCCGGCACCAAGACGCTGGTTTGCGATCATGACGGTCACGTGCTCGCGACTGCGATGGCCGAACACGACATCGCTTCGCCGCATCCGGGCTGGTCGGAACAGGATCCGCTTCAATGGTGGTCCGCCACGTGCAAGGCAACCAAAGCCGCGCTGCGCAAAGCAAAGATCAATGCCGCGCAGATCACCGGTATCGGGCTGTCCGGACAGATGCACGGTTCGGTGTTTCTCGGGGACGATGAACTACCACTTCGCGCCGCCCTGCTGTGGAATGATCAGCGCACGGCTGAACAGTGTGACGAAATCGAATCAAAAGCGGGCGGCCGACGAAAGCTGATCAACATGGTCGGCAATCCCGCACTCACCGGGTTTACCGCGCCGAAAATTCTCTGGGTTCGCCAACATGAACCGAAGATCTATGCGAAGACGAAACACATTTTGCTGCCGAAGGATTACATCCGCTTCTGCATGACCGGTGAATACGCGACGGAGGTCGGCGACGCGTCCGGCACACTTTTACTCGACGTGAAAAAACGCGCGTGGAACAAGAAACTGCTCAGCGTGTTGGAAATCGACAGCGATCTGATGCCGCCCTGTTTTGAATCACACGTCGTCTCGGGCACGCTGCACAAAGCCGGCGCCAAGGCGCTGGGTTTGAAGGAAGGCACGCCCGTCGTCGGCGGCAGTGGTGATCAACCGGCAGGTGCGGTCGGCAACGGCATTACCTCCGCCGGCATCGTCAGCGCGACGCTCGGCACGTCCGGTGTCGTGTTCGCGCATGCCGACGAGCCGACGTACGACCCGTCCGGCCGCGTGCACACGATGTGTCACGCCGTCGAAGGCAAGTGGTGCGTGTTCGGTTGCATGTTGTCAGCCGGCGGTTCGTTCCAGTGGTTCCGCAATCACCTGGCGCAACAGGAAATGATCGAAGCCAAGCGCCTCAAAGTGGATCCCTACGAAGTGTTGATTGAAGAGGCAAAACTCACCGGCGCCGGCTGCGAAGGCCTGTTCTTCCTGCCCTACCTGACCGGTGAACGCTGCCCGTATCCGAACCCGAATGCGCGTGGCGGCTGGATCGGCCTGACCGCGCGGCACAACCGCGCCGCGATGATCCGCTCCGTCCTCGAAGGCGTGACCTTCGGCATGGCCGACGCACTACGCATCATGGAAGGCATGGATATCAAGGTGCGCACGGTGCGTGTGTCCGGCGGCGGCGCGCGAAGCCCGTTCTGGCGGCAACTCCAGGCCGACATTTACAGCAAAAACGTCGCCACCATCAATGCGCAGGAAGGACCGGCCTACGGCGTGGCGATCCTTGCCGGCGTCGGCACCGGCGTCTGGAAAAACGTCCCGCAAGCGTGCAAGGCCGTCATCCACGAAACCGAAAAGCTCAAACCCAATCGCAAACTTGCCAAGCTTTACGCGAAGCACCACGAACAATACCAAGCGCTGTACGCATCGCTGGAAAAGAATTTCGACGCCATCGCCGCACTTACCTGACCCGATATTCACATGCGCCTCGCTCACGGATACCGCAATCCCAGCACAAACTTCTCCCACTGTTTCTGAAACGCATCCATGTCTTTCTCCTTCAACACCGCTTTGAGCGTTTCGTACCCGTGTGGGTCTTTGCGATAGTTCGCGGTGAACTGTTCGTAATACTTTTTCAATAGGCCCTTCTGCTGAAGGTAGTAGCACAAGTACCGCGCCTGCGCGTAGTTTGTGCCTTTGTCGCGCGAATAGAATTGATGTTGCGTCGTGCTGGTCAGCTCTTTGAATGAAGGCACGGAGCCGGCCTTGATCGCACGTTGCAAGCCGGCGAGCCGCCAGTTGGTGAAGCCGGTGATCTGTCCGTTGCGGTCGCCGCACTGTTCGTAAAGCGAGCCGAGCCCTTCATTCAACCAGGACGGACAGCGCGGGAAGTTGGACTCGATGAACGGATGCACGATTTCATGAACCAGTGTGCCTCCGCCGGTCGAGATATTCATCACCAGCGCATTGTTGCTGGACGAATAAAACCCGTAAGGCGTGTGCGGCTTGAAGCCGAACAGCTGCTTGCAGTGTTTCTCATAACTGGCCTTGTCCTTGAACAACCAGATGTCGAGGATGCGAGACGGATTCTTTTTGAAATACTTTTCCTTGAGTCGCTTGACCGCCCAGGCGACCGTGTTTTTCGCACGCGACTTAAGCACGCGCGGCGACTCATCGCCGATCACCACGAACGGCTTCTCGATCAACACCGTGAAATCCTTCGACGGCAAGCGATGCTTCAACTTCGCCAGATGCCGTGTGTAGTCGGCATCGCTGAACCCTTTGTCATCAGCCTGCACGTTGATCGGCGACATCACAAACGCACCGACGACAATCAGCACCACACTGCACATCGCTGCACTTCGACACTCAAGAGCCATGGCGATTCCTTTCGTTTCGATGCACTATTCTTGCCGAACGTGTGGAGGATGTCATGTCACGATTGTGTAACCGACCAACGCGCCGCCGAGTAGCCGGATCGCGTAGAATAGAAGCGTTATGCCTCGCCGAAAGCGCGACAACCTCGCCGTCTCGCTCTTCCCCTTCCTGAGCATCCTCGCCTGCGTGATCGGCGTGCTCACCCTCGCCATCACCGGTCTGGCGATCAGTTCGCTCGACAACAAGGGCGACAACCCCGAGGAAGTCGAACGGGCTGAGCAATACGTCGCCGCCAACAAACAGATCGACAGCCTGACCGCTTCGATCGAACAACTCAAACAAGACATCGCCCAAGCACAGGCCACGCAGGGCGAAAACGGCGCCCTTCAAAAACGCCTCGCACGGTTACAAGATCAAAAGAAAGCGCTCGACGAAAAGAAACAAACGCTGGCCGACCTCGAAGCCCGACAGGCCGCGCTGAACCAACAGCTCACCGACAACACCAAACAGTTGCAGACGCTGCAAACCCGAACCGTCGCCGCGAAAACGCAACTCGATGACCTGACCAAAGAGCCCGGCGACCCCAGCGTTACCATCCTGCCGGGCGGATCGGGCGTGAATCTCAAGCCCACGTTTATCGAGTGCGCGCGGACCGGCGTCGTTCTGCACGACGGTACAGGCCGAAAAATCGCCACCGGCAAGCTGCGCACCGACCTGCGGTTCATTGCGTTGCTCGACAAGATCGCCCAGCAGGACAAGGCGACCATCGTGTTCCTCGTGCGACCGGACGGTGTGAGCAGTTACTACACCGCGCGGAGTGTCGCGCGGTCACGCTACTGCCGCAACGGCAAGCTGCCCGTGCCCGGACAAGGGCCCATCGATCTGAGCGTGTTCGCCGACGCCATCAACCGCACCAACTGACCGCCTTCACTGAACCACCATGCGACGACGCAAACGACAATCCGAAGGCAGTCTCGACTCCCTGCTCGACACCATGACCAACGTGGTCGGCATCCTCGTAATCGTGCTGGTCATCACCAAGCTCGGCGTCGGGCAGGCCGTGCAACGCATTCGCAACAACCTGCCGGACGTTACCGTCGAACAACACGCCGCCGTACTCGAACAACTGGCGAAGACCGAAGAAGACAAAAAAACGTGGGAACAGCGACTGGCCGAGGCGGACCAACCGCTGACCGACGCACAGGTCGAAGCGCTGTGGCAGAAGATCGACGCGATCGAAGCGGAGGTGGTCAAAGCGAACGAGGTCGAACAGGCCATCGCCGCCATGTCGCCGCAGGTGCGCACGCTGGAAGCACGGGCCAAACAACTGTCACAGCAGATCACCACCGCAACGACACAACTTGAAAAACTGGAACAAACTGTCGCCGCGACGCCGAAGGTGGAGAAACCGAAACCAAAGGTGGTGAATCTGCCAAACCCGCGCGCCGCGCCGGCCGACGCGTCCGCAACCTACTTTGTCTGCAAAGGTGGCAAGATTCTCACCGTGCCGTTGGACACCATCTTCCGCATCGCCGACACCCGCCTCGGCCGGTTGCAGATCAAACCCGACAAAGACGGCAAGGTCGACTGCGCCAAGGTGATCGAACTGTTCAACCGCGCGCCAGTGAATCACCCCTCCGCCAAAGCGAGCCTGAAGGTCATTAACTATCGGCTGTACCTGCTGGTGCAACCCGTGATCGCCCGAGGTGAATCGGCCGAACAGATCGCCGCCGCTGACTCGACATTTCAACGTCAGCTTCGGGCGATGAAAGCACAACGCCGGTACGTGCGGTTCGTCGTCTGGGCGGACAGCTACGATGTCTACCTCGCCGCCCGCGCCCAGTTGCACGACG